>NZ_DAFZ01000103.1 GCF_002498065.1 Methanoculleus sp. UBA208
CGCACGTGGGGATGAACCGGCAATCTGCGAGTGCAAAATAACCGCAGAGAAGAGTTCCCCACGCACGTGGGGATGAACCGAAGGGGCAGCTCCGGACCACGTGCTCCCCTGAACGTGCTTAAAAACAGCAAATCCGACTTGAGAACGGTTGGAAAAACCGTTAACCTCTTCACTTTCGCCTCACGAAGGGGTACTATATATTATACCAGGACCATTCAAAGATCAACAAGAGATCTCCCGTCACCTCCTGAGATGAAGCCTATGGATCCTACTCCTTCCTATCTCCAATATTGGGGCAAAAAAAGCAGGGACGAACATACTCCAGCGTTCCACCTGCTCCCATACCATGCCCTCGATGTGGCCGCCGTAGGCTCACTCCTGCTCAGGAACGACCCGCTGCTGCGAGAGCGCCTCAGCATAATCGGCCTTGAAGAACAGGAACTCGAATCGCTCATAGGCTTCCTCCTCGCCGTCCACGACACAGGCAAATTTTCAACGCCGGCGTTCCAGTTGATGGGCTCGGACCTCCCAGCAGAAAACCGGATGAAAAGGCACCATGCCGACCTCGGATACCGGCTCTGGAGGGAGCACCTCTGGAGAAAGGCGATTGATGAAGGGTGGATCGCTCTCAAGGACGGAATGGATGCGGATAACGGATGGCGCATCATTGATCCGCTCCTCAAATTATCCTGCGGCCATCACGGCAGACCGCCGGATGAAGAAGGGACATCGATAAACGAGTGGTTCACCAACGAAGATAGATTTGCGGCGGAAGAGTTTGTCAGAGACTGCACAACGCTCTTTCTCGGCGACAGGCCGCTCCCCCTATCCGGAGGACGGGAGAGCATCCGGGCAATCAAAAAGGCATCCTGGCTTATCGCCGGCCTCTGTGTGCTTGCCGACTGGATCGGATCGGACGAACATTACTTCCCGTTCAGAGAAGACATCGTCGATCTCTCGCGATACCTGACCGACACCGCCTTTCCGAATGCAGCGACGGCAATCAGGGAAAAAGGCGCCATTCCAGCCGTACCGTCGCAGGAGCGCAAGATCGAAGATCTCTTCCCGGAGATATTCCCCGAACATACGCCGACCCCCCTCCAGGCTTACGCATCTTCATGCCCTCTGGGAGAAGGGCCGCACCTCTTCATCATCGAAGACGCCACCGGGAGCGGAAAGACCGAGGCGGCTATCACCCTTGCACACCGGCTCATGGTTGCCGGAGAAGGGCAGGGGATCTACATCGCGCTTCCGACCATGGCAACAGCCAATGCCATGTACGGCAGAGTTGAAACTGTTGCAGAAAGGCTCTTTGAGAATAACACGTACTCCACAGTTCTTGCTCACTCGGCCAGCCGGCTCTATGGCGCGCTCAGGGCGTATCTCGAAGGAAAAGAGGGGGTGAGAAAGTACAGTTCTTCCGGAGCGGCCTGGCTCGCGGACAACAGGAAAAAAGCCCTTCTCGCCCAGGTGGGTGTGGGGACCATCGACCAGGCTCTCCTCGGAATCCTCCCGGTTCGCCACCAGTCGCTCCGGCTCCTCGGCCTCTCGCGAAACATCCTGATCGTCGACGAAGTGCATGCCTGCGACCCGTACATGCACGAACTCCTGCAACGGCTCCTGGAGTTTCACGGCGCCATGGGAGGCAGCGCCATCCTCCTCTCCGCCACACTTCCTGCAAATCAGAGAAAACAACTCGCCAAGAGTTTTGCACGCCGTATCCCGGACATGGAAACAGAACTCCAGGCAGACGGCTACCCCCTCCTCACCCATATTTCACGGTCAGCTCCAGAGGAACGGATCTTCCCCATGGCACGGGAGCGGCGGATCGCCGTCTCCCTGACTACATCACCGGACGAAGCGGATGCAGCAGTCGTCACCGCAGCACGGAGCGGGATGTGCGTCTGCCGGATCAGAAACACCGTCGACGATGCCGTCGCAACGTGGCGACGTCTCTCCATGATCCTGCCCGAAGGGACGGTACACCTCTTCCACGCACGTTTCACGCTCGGTGACCGCCTGAAGATAGAAAAAGGAGTCGAGGATCACTTCGGCAAAAAGAGCACCCCGGAGAGCAGGAGAGGCCAGGTAATCGTCGCTACCCAGGTGGTGGAGCAGTCCCTCGACCTCGACTTCGACTTCATGGTCACCGATCTTGCTCCTATTGACCGGATTATTCAGCGAGCAGGAAGGGTTCACCGGCACGAGCGTGGAGAACGAGGCACACCGCACATCATGGTGCTTGCTCCGGAAACTCCGGAAAACCCGGATGAACGGTGGTTTTCCAGGATGTTCCCGGGAGGTGCAGCGGTCTACCCGGATCATGCACGCCTCTGGCTTACCGCAAAACTGCTCTCGCGAGGCGAGATCAAAATCCCTGGAGACGCTCATCCTTTCATCGAGGCCGTGTTCGGCGACGAGAGCGAAACTGCGATTCCGGCATCTCTCCGCTTACTCGCCGCGATGGTGCGGGGAACCGAGTCTGCAGACGCATCGTTTGCAGCACAGAACGCCCTCAAACTGAAACCCGGCTACTCGGCAACCGGTGAAGGGTGGAGGGCCGACGTCAGGACCCCCACCCGTCTTGGAGAACCGTCGGTGACGCTCAGGCTTGCCCGGTGGGACAATGACCGGATCGCTCCCTGGGCTGATGACCCCGATCCCCGGATCGCATGGGACCTCAGCCAGGTGAACATCCGCGAGAGCCAGGTTGCAGCCGCGGCAGAGCACACCGGCCCGCTTGCAAGGGCAGTTGAGACTGCGATTGCAGCAATGCCTGACCGGGGGCGGAACGCCGTTATCGTCCCTCTCGTTTTGGAGAACGGAGAATGGACAGGTGTTGCAGCACAAAAGTCAGGAGCGAAGGTTCGGGTGAGGTACAACAGTGAAGAGGGACTTGCTATTGCCAGAAAAGAGGCAGAAAATTCAGACCACGACCGTGTCGAGTCTGATGTGGAACGAATTGAAAGTGATGAAGGTAACCCGAGGTGATATCCATCATAAATCTGATTACTGACAGGTGGATCCCGGTCAGACGGAGAAACGGAGAACGAGAAACCATAGAACCGTGGCGAATCACCGATGGGGATGGGAGCGATAATCCGATTGTATCGATAGCCTCTCCCCGGCCGGACTTCGACGGCGCTCTTGTGCAGTTTCTCGTCGGCATCTGCCAGACAGTCCTCACACCTGAAGACGACGAGGAATGGGAAAATTTGCTGCTCAATCCTCCAAGCGAGGATGATCTGAGGGCGAAGTTCGAACCGATCGTCCCGGCATTCAACCTCGGTGGTGACGGACCGCGGTTTATGCAGGATGTCGACATTGAGGATGGAGCCGACTGGAGCGTAGATAACCTCCTGATCGGAATGCCCGAAAAGACGAAGATCAGTGACAATACGGACTGGTTCGTCAAGAGAGGGACAGTGCAAGGGCTTTGCCCGAAATGTGCCGCCATGGCACTCTTCACCCTCCAGACAAATGCTCCCGGTGGGGGACGCGGTCATATGACCTCCCTCCGGGGTGGGGGGCCGATGACCAGCATCATCCTGGGTCCTACGCTCTGGCAGACCGTCTGGGCCAACGTCATCGACCAAGATAACAGGGACGATGACGGAAGCCCGGTAATCGCCAGGGACTCACACAGGTTCCCCTGGATGGGGGATGTCAGAACCAGTGAAGCGGGCACACCAACAACACCGCGGGATGCCCACCCCGATCAGGCTTTCTGGGCGATGCCAAGGAGGATCTTCCTCGACTTCGATAATGCCCCCACGGGATCCTGCGACCTCTGCGGTGCAGAGGACGAACACCGGATCATCCGGTTCCGGACAAAACCTTACGGGATAAAGTACGCCGGCTGGGTTCACCCGCTCAGCCCGTACTACAGGAAGGATAAGAGTTCAACGGATCTGTTGCCTTTGCACCTGCAGCCGGACGGAATCACGTACCAGAATTGGCTCGGGACGGTCATCAACGACAAAGAGAAGGGGGCGAAGATCTCTCAGAACGTAGCACTTTTTCCCGGCCGTACACCCCCGGGAAAGGCCAGGCAGATCTACTCAGGGCATAGCGGGAGGCCGCGTCTCTGGCTCTTCGGCTATGACATGAACAACAAAAAACCCCGTTGCTACTACCAGGGGACGATGCCGATCATCACTGCTGGAGACGAGTGGGCGGCCTCGTTCGAGGAACTCGCTGCAGGCATGGTCAGAAGTGCAGGAGAGGCGGCGAACAACGTCCGGTGGTGCGTGAAGATCGCGCTCTTTGACAGGCCTTCCGACGTCAAAGGAGATCTCTCGGTGATCACCGCACGGTTCTACCAGGCAACCGAAGAAGCGTTCTACCGGGGTCTTGAAGACACCGCCTCTGCGTTGAGCAACGGCGGCGAAACCTCCGGAATCAGAAAGCGATGGCTTGCAACGCTCAACGATACCAGCAAGCGACTCTTCGACGAGTACTCTCAGATAGACTTCATCGATGCAATCGATGCACAACGAGCGGTCAAAGCCCGCAGACTGCTGACCAATCCATTTTCGAAGGCGAATAGAGCGATCCGGGGGCACCTCGGCATCGCTGACGAAAAAAAGGCAAGGCCTGATATGAGGCAGCGTCATGACTGAAACTATGACACAGACTGAAAAACCATGGCAGGAGACCACTCGCGCAGTGATTGCCTGGTGGGCAACAGTGAATGAGAAACACGGCGAACGGGCAGAACTCCGGCGATGCCGCAGCCCCGCCGAGGTGGCCTTTGTGCCGGCATTCTACCGTCTGAAGATGGCGGCACCACAGAATCTCGATCCCGAAAGGCTTGCGGCCGTTGCCGGGATCCTCTCCCACGTCGAGATCCTGCCCGGGGCAGATGGAGGAGTGACGATAGCCGAACTCTTTGCTCGCCCGGGCGAAGGCGGATCGGCACCCCGCATAAGCGATCCGCGGTTCCGCCGCCTCCTGAGAGTGGCTGATGATGATTATACCGAACTTTACCCAATGCTGACACGTATGATCCGCCAGATCAAACGGAAAGTCCCTGAGTCGGCGATCCCGAGCCTCATCTGGGGAGTCTACCGGTGGAACCAGAAGACGAAGAGATTCTGGGCAGAAGCGTACTACGAACATATCCCACGAAATGAAGATTGAGGTGAAGAAATGACTGATTTTATCCAACTGCATATGCTTGCATCGTATCCCCCGTCGAACCTGAACCGGGATGACCTTGGAACGCCGAAGACCGCCACGATGGGAGGAGTGAGAAGACTCAGGGTATCCTCGCAGAGTCTCAAGAGGGCATGGCGTGAATCTGCCCTCTTCAAGGAGGCCTTTGGCGATCACCTCGGGGTCAGGACAAAAGAGATGGGGTGGCAGGTGTATCTCGCCCTCACGACGGGGCGGACACTCGCTGACGTTATTGCCGAGAAAGAGACAGAGGCAGTAAATCCAAAAATCGACGATAAGAAGGCTGTAACGTGGGCACAGGCAATCGGAGGCAGGTTCGGTAAACTCAAGACGCTAAAGAAGGATGATGATCCTGAAGAAAAAAAGAAGGACTCGCTTTGCGTCGAACAGATGGTTCACTTCAGCCCCGAAGAGATCGCGGCGATCGACGACCTGATCGCAAGTATCTCTACGGACGGAAAGGCACCGACAGACGAGGATCTCAAACTCCTCCGTGAGCAGAACTCCGCTGTGGATATCGCCATGTTTGGCCGGATGCTCGCTGCGTCTCCATCGTACAACCAGGAGGCAGCAGTCCAGGTCGCACACGCGATCACGGTCCACAAGGTCGCAGTGGAGGACGATTACTTCACGGCTGTGGACGATCTCAACCGGGGCGTTGAGGACGTCGGTGCAGGGCATGTCGGACAGGCCGAGTTTGCAGCCGGGCTCTTCTATACCTACATCTGCGTCAACCGCGATCTGCTCATCGAGAACTTGGGCGGTGACGCCAATCTTGCCGATTCGGCTATTCGTGCTCTCGTGGAGACGGCAGCGAAGGTCGGACCGAAAGGAAAGCAGAACAGTTTTGCCTCGCGGGCATACGCGTCTTACCTCCTTGCCGAGCGGGGGAGCCAGCAGCCACGGTCTCTTTCGGTAGCGTTTTTGAAACCTGTCGACGGAGAGGACCAGCTCGACGGCGCGATCACGGCGCTGGCGAAGACCCGGAAGAACATGGAGCAGGTCTACGGATCGTGCGCCGACGGCTACAAAGAGATGAATGCCCTGACCGGAGAGGGAACGCTCGGAGACATCCTCACGTTTGTTGCTGGTAACCATGCCTGAGTATCTCGTATTCCGACTCTACGGACCGATGGCGTCGTGGGGCGGGATTGCCGTGGGGGAGTACCGGCCCGGCGAGAGGAGCCCGACGAAATCGGCAATCCTTGGGTTGATCGGTGCGGCTCTCGGGATTCGCCGGGACGACACCACAACCCAGGCACGCCTGCGAGACGGCTACCGAATGGCGACAATTGCCCACACCCCCGGCAACCTCCTGCGGGACTACCATACAACACAGGTCGCGCCGGAGATCGCACGAAAGCGGAACTGGAAGTTTGCCACACGAAGAGAGGAACTGAGCATCCCACGGGATATGCTCAACACTATCCTTTCAACGCGTGAGTATCTCTGCGATGCCTTCTATACGGTCTGCCTGTGGGAGACAACGGCCGAACCGCCCTATCCGCTTGCCGAGATTGCTGAGCGGCTGAAAAGTCCGGTCTTCACCCTCTACCTCGGGAGAAAGTCCTGCCCGATCGCGCTGCCTGTGCAGTCGCAGATCGTTACCGGAGCAAATCTACAAGAAGCTCTTGAGAAGGCCTCCTTTAAGGATGGGAGTTTTTTGAAGGGGCTTCCCGGAAGGGGTGCCGAAGGGATGCTCTTCTGGGAGGGGGACGAAGAGACCGGATTCTCCACAGGCGCTGCCTATGCAACACCCCGGCGAGACATCCCGACCGATCGGTCGAAATGGCTCTTCGAGGAGCGGGTCGAGCATGAAGCGCGGGTCGAGATCCCCGAGGAGGTGAGGTGATGCACTACCTCTACCGGATCCGCCTGGGTGAAGACGGCGCAGCCTCATCAGGGTTCTGGCAGGCGATCAGGAACCCTTACGAGGTACATGCCATGATCTGGCGTATCTTCTCCGACGGCTCAAAGAAGGAGAGGGACTTTATCTACCGGCTGGATCTGCAGGAGCGTTCTCCGTTGATATACGCCGTCTCAGAGGCCGAACCCGTCGATCTTGATGGCATCTGGCATATCGAGCAGAAAAACTACCAGCCGACCCTCAAAGCAGGGCAGCGACTTGGGTTTTCGCTCAGAGCAAACCCCATCCGAACGAAGCGCGACGAGAAAGGAAAGCAGCAGCGGCACGATGTCGTGATGGATGCAAAAAAACTGCTTGAAACGTCAGGGTGTCCACCGGAGGCCCGCCCCCCCGAACCGGTGCTGGTCCAGAAAGAGGGGTATTCCTGGCTTGCATCGCGCTGCGAGAGGCTCGGTTTTTCGGTGGATGAAGGCATGGTCCGGGCCGATGGATATCGCCGGCACCAGTTCGAGAAACGGAACGGGAAGAAGAATGTCGTCATCAGCACCATCGACTTCACGGGCGTTCTGACTGTAACCGATCCTGACCGGTTTGAGGAAACATTGTACACGGGAGTAGGGCCCGCGAAGAGCTTCGGCTGCGGACTGCTCCTTGTGCGCCCCCTGTGAGGGGCGCAGATGCTCCCCCATCTCAGGGCGATCCCGGTGAAAGAACGCCTTTCCCTCGTTTTTCTGGAGCGGGGCGAACTCGACGTCATCGATGGCGCCTTCGTTCTCGTGGACGTAAACGGGATACGGACCCAGATTCCGATCGGCGGCGTTGTCTGCCTCATGCTTGAGCCGGGGACACGCGTGTCTCATGCCGCAGTCGTGCTCGCCGCCCGGGTCGGGTGTCTCCTTGTCTGGGTCGGGGAGGCGGGAGTGAGACTGTACTCCTCGGGCAGGCCGGGCGGTGCACGCTCCGATCGGCTTCTCTACCAGGCGAAACTCGCCCTTGATGAAGATGCCCGGCTGCGTGTTGTCCGAAAGATGTATGAACTCCGTTTCGGCACGGAGATCCCCGAGGATTATACGGTCAACCAGCTCCGTGGGATGGAAGGTGCGCGTGTCCGGCGGATGTACGAGAACCTTGCCCGGCAACATGGAGTGAACTGGAAGAGGCGAGATTACGACGCTACCGACTGGGGGAGTGGAGACGTCCCGAACCGCTGCCTCAGTTCGGCGACGGCATGCCTGTACGGGATATGCGAAGCTGCGGTGCTCGCAGCCGGGTATTCTCCCGCGATGGGGTTCATCCATACCGGAAAACCGCTCTCGTTCATCTATGATATCGCCGATCTCGTGAAGTTCGATACGGTCGTCCCTGCAGCATTTCGGGTGGCTTCGCGCCACCCATCCGATCCGGAACGGGAGACACGGATTGCCTGCCGCGATGCCTTCAGGTCGACCCGGCTCCTGGAGAAGATCATCCCTCTGATCGACGATGTGCTCGCTGCCGGCGGCCTGTCTATTCCCAAAGCGCCAGCAGGCGCTCTACCCCCCGCGATACCTGAGGAAAACCCATGGGATCCCTGATGGTTGTCTGCGTCGAGAACATTCCTCCTCGCCTGCGAGGAAGGCTGGCTCTCTGGCTCGTCGAGGTGCGTTCCGGTGTTTACGTCGGGAATTACTCGGTACGCGTCCGGGACATGATCTGGGAGACCGTCCTTGAAGGTCTCGAGAATGGAAACGCCGTCATGGTCTGGGCCGAACCGAACGATGCAGGCTATGACTTCGTAACCGCCGGGACGAACCGGCGCATCCCGAAGGAGATGGATGGCGTAAAGTTCATCTCTTTTCTTCCCGAATGTGAAAATGATCATGCAGGATCCTAAACTACGCTTCCAACCTCTGAATATCTCTTATGGTGGAAAGGGGAGTGCATTCTGCATGTGGCATCTTCTCACCGTTGGATAGAAGGAAGGTTCCTTCTCCAGGAAATAAGATGAAGAGTGTTCCCCACGCGTGTGG
>NZ_DAFZ01000013.1 GCF_002498065.1 Methanoculleus sp. UBA208
CTTCGGCCTCCTCCCCCGCCCCAAGGGCGGGGGCAGTCATGGCGATACTCGGTGGAAAGCCGTGCTACTGGATTGCAATCATCTGGGGCAAACAGGTAGGGATTCAATAAAGCCATACCGCGCAGATCTCGCGGCTTCGCGTGAACTTGCAGAGCGTGGATGATGATACGGCTCGCGCGAAATGAGCGGTGACTCTCCCGGGCCGCCAGCGCCGGGAGAAAACCGATGCCCGCTCACTTCTTCCGGTAGATGTTCAGCCCGATCCTGATCTCCTCGTGCCCCGGCACCGCAACGTTGCCCTCGGTGGAGGCGATCGTGATCGATTTCCCGCTCTTCGATGCGCCGAACTCTTTTTCGAGATCCACGCGTATGGTGAGGACGCTTCCCTCAACCGTCATGTCGACGTTCTTCATCGCTTTCAGTACGTGCGTTCCCCGCGGATATGCGCATCGGTGCGGGAACAACAAACCCTATCCCGGCCCCCACCCAACCGTACCACTACATCAGGTCTTGTGGCGCAATGGATACCAAACACAGCGTTCTGGAGAAATACTTCGGGTATACGTCGTTCCTCCCCCACCAGGAAGAGATCATCGATGCCGTGCTCGCGGGGACGGATGTCCTCGCCGTCATGGCGACCGGGGGCGGCAAGTCCCTCTGCTACCAGCTCCCCGCCCTCGTCTTCGGCGGGCTTACGGTCGTCGTCTCACCGCTCATCGCCCTGATGAAAGACCAGGTCGACGGTCTCCGGGCAAACGGCATTCCTGCCGCGACGATCAACAGTTCGCTCGGGCGTGGGGAGCAGAAGATCATCGAGCGGGTGATCCTCGAAGGCCGCATCCGGGTTCTCTACGTCTCGCCGGAACGGGCGGTGCAGCCGTTCTTCCTCTCGCTCCTGACACAGGCGGACGTCCGGCTCATCGCCATCGACGAGGCGCACTGCATCTCCATGTGGGGCCATAACTTCCGCCCCGAATACCGCCGGCTCCGGGCGCTCAAGGAGCGGTTCCCTGCGGTTCCTGTCATCGCCCTGACCGCGACCGCCATCCCCGCCGTCCAGGACGACATCGCGGTGCAGCTCAATCTTTCGAATCCGGCCAGGTTCATCGGGAGTTTCAACCGCGAAAACCTCACCTACCGGGTGGTACCGAAGGCCCGTTACTTCCCGCGGCTCGTCGCCTACTTGCGCGAGCACCCAGACAACGCCGGGATCATCTACTGCTTCTCCCAGAAAGCAACGGAGGAACTCGCGAAGAAACTGCAGGAGAAGGGATTTTCGGCGCTCCCCTATCACGCGGGCCTCCCCGACAGCGTCCGCGCCGAGCACCAGGAGGCCTTCTCGCGCGGCGACGCCGCGATCATCTGCGCCACCGTCGCCTTCGGGATGGGCATCAACAAACCCGACGTGCGGTTCGTCATCCACACCGACCTCCCGAAGGATATCGAGTCCTACTACCAGGAGACCGGCCGGGCGGGCAGGGACGGGGAGCCGGGCGACTGCATCCTCTTCTATTCCCGGGGCGACTACGGCACGATCCGCTACATCATCGAGAAGGAGGGCGGCGATGCAACGCGAAAGGACGTCGCCTACCGGAAAGCCGGTACAATGCTCGACTACTGCGAGACCGCCGGGTGCCGGAGGAAGTTTCTGCTCGACTACTTCGGCGAGGCCTACCCGGAGGAGCGGTGCGGCGGGTGCGACCGGTGCGAGACGCCGGTGAAGGTCTTTGACGGAACTGAAGTCGCATCGGCGGTCATCTCCTGCATCCGGGGGACCGGGGAGCGGTTCGGCGCGTCCTACGTCGCCGATGTGCTGGTCGGGTCGAAGAGCGCGAGGATCCGCGAAAACGGGCACGATAAACTTCCCGCCTACGGTTCCGGATACACCCGCGACCAGTGGCTGCTCTTCATCCAGGAGATGGTCGGGAAGAGGTTCATCTCGTCGACCGGCGGCCGGTACCCGGTCCTCGTGCTGAACGGCCGGAGCCGGGAGGTGCTGGCAGGCGATCTTGTGGTGCCGCTCGCAGAACCGCGTCCGGAAGGCGTCATTGCGCCGGAGACCGGGGACGACTACGACGAGGCGCTCTTTCTCCGGCTCCGCCGGCTCCGGAAGGTCGTTGCCGACCTCGATCGCGTGCCGCCGTTCGTCGTCTTCCACGACCGGAGCCTCAAGGAGATGGCGAAGATCTACCCGGGCACCGGCGTCGCCCTTCTCCGGGTTTACGGGGTCAGCGAGGCGAAGCTGAAGCGTTATGGCAGGAGGTTCCTCGACGCCATCGATAAGCATTGCGCCGAACAGGGGATCGGACCGGAGCAGCGGAGCGGGTGACCCCGGCGGGAGGAACCGGGTCACAGATCTGTAGCACCGCCGCCGCAACTACAGTTTTCTGACAAATCACTATATAAATCTGTAGTTCAGAGATTGTATTGGTGAAAAGCGATGGTTGCACTTACTGAAGAGATGAAGGCAGCGTTTAGCACGATGAAGGCCTTCCCGGTCGCCACGGCCTCGAAGGACGGGTGGCCGAACGTGGTGCCGATCGGGTTCGTGGAACTCGTCGACGACGAGACGATCTGGATCGCGGACAACTTCATGAAGAAGACGCTTGCAAACGTCCGGGAGAACCCGAAGGTCTCCATCTATGTCTGGGGACCCGAGACGAAGGGCTGTTTCCAGGTCAAGGGCGACGTCGAGGTCAGGTCCGAAGGCCCGGAGTTCGAGAAGATGCAGCTCACCGTCCGGTCGAAGATGGCGAAGGCACCGGCAAAGAACCTCCTCGTCATGAAGATCCGGGAGGTCTACGAGTGCTCTCCCGGGCCGAAGGCCGGGGAGAAGATTCTTTAAGAACATTTTTGACGGCCTCTGCCGGGGTTATTTCCCCGGACGGGCAGCGGCCTGAAACGGGCGTTTCGGCCGGTCTGCCGGCCGATCCCCCTTTTTTGAACCAGCGCGGCTCGGTATCCACATCGACGACGCCCGGCACGTTCATCCGGACCGCCTCCCTGATGACCGGGCCGAGTGCTTCCGGCGTATCCACCCGGATACCCGTGGCCCCGCAGGCCTCCGCATACTCGACGAAATCGGGGTTGAGCAGATCCGTCCCGAAGTGGGTACTTCCTCCATCTTCTTCTCCTCCGCGGCGTGTAGTTCTTCACCGGGGTTTAATGGTGCACCAGGTAGGCCCTGCTCCGGTCCTGGAGCAGAGTAGATGATTTTAACTTGTGGGGGTGAAG
>NZ_DAFZ01000086.1 GCF_002498065.1 Methanoculleus sp. UBA208
GGGGTGGTGGGCGGCGTGGTAGTCGATGAGGTCGGCAAGGAACGTCTTCGGGGCGAAGAAGTTGTCGCCGAGGACGACGGCGAACGTCCCGTCGATGACGTGCTCGCCGGCGGCGACGGCGTTCGCGAGGCCGAGCCGCTCGTCCTGGACCACGTAGGTGAAGTCGACGCCGAACCGCTTGCCCGAGCCCAGGTAGTCGGAGAGGCCGTGCTTGTGCGGGGAGACGACGATGACGATGTCCGTGATGCCGGCAAGCGACATCGCCTCGACGACGTGCTCGATCACCGCCTTCTCGCCCACGGGGAGGAGTTCTTTGGGGATCGCGTTCGTGAACGGCCCGAGCCGCGACCCGGAGCCCGCAGCGGGGATCAGCCCCTGCCTTACCGGCATGGACCGCCCCCGGGGAGGGTGGGGATCCGGTCGGCGGACGGGGACGTGATCATGGTTACTCACTAAAAGTCTCGACATCGCACATATTAACGGTTCTCTTTCGGCCGTGGGGATTATCGAACGGTTCCGGTGCTATTCCGGGAAAAGAAGGGGCGGGCGGATAACGCGCAGGTGGAGGGTTTCCCGGCCGCCACTCCGGGAAGAAACGATCCCGGAGGTCAATCCCCGGCCTCCTCCGCGGCAAGATCGCCGAGGAGGCACTGCACCGCAGATCTGAGCGGAGGGATATCGTCCCGGATCGTTCTCCAGATGATCGCCCTGTTGATCCCGAAATAAGCATGGATCAACTTGTCACGCATACCGGCCATTTCGCTCCAGGGAAGCGAGGGATACCTTTCCCTGACCTCACACCTCCGGTGTTCGAGCTCCGTTCCACGGGAACATCGCACTGCCGTGGAATGCATTTCGTCGCCTCACCGATCACTTCCAGTGCTCGTGTGACCGCATAGACTGTCTTGTCGTCCCCGGCAAACTCCTCATAGGACATGCCCCGGGTGAAGATCTCGATCTTGCCTGCGGCGTCAAGAATATCGTCAAGGTAGTCAAGGGTACTTCGCGGCGTCTTCACACGTATACAACCTCTTTCTGGATACGGCGGCCGATACGAGGTTTAAGCGATCTCTTCTCAACGAGGTCCACCTTCCGCCCGAGAAGTTCGGAGAGATATTGCTCAAGCCTGATAAACCCGAAGATCCCCGGTACCTCGGAGAACTCGACCAGGATGTCCACGTCGCTTCCTTCGTGCTCCTCGCCACGCCGGCACGAGCCGAAGATGCCGATGGATCCAACGTGATAGGTCTCTGCCAGGTACTTCTTTTTCTCGCGGAGAACATGGATGATCCTCGCGCATTCTCCGCCGGGCTCGCAGGTGACTCCGTCCATTCCTGATCGGGATATGTGCCGTTCTCTCTAGTATACCTATCCCCGGGGCACGCCGGCTTGCGGGTCTGATCCCGTGGTGGCTCTCCCGGTGTCGGCTGGAAGAGCAAGGCCGGTCGTGAAGCTGCTCCGGGAGATGAAGCACACCCGCTCACGTTTCTTGTCGGAGAATGTGATGGAAATGTGAGCGTCACAATCCGGATCACATGCGTATCACGAAATCAAGCACACGTTTACGCCATGAGGCGGAATGTCACAGGTTCAGCTCCACGAACTCGTTGCGGGCCATGATTTCTTCGATATCGTCCGTAAGTCGTTGTTTTTTTTACGTTCTCTACCAGCCTCGCGACCGTGTCGTTGAGCGTCTCACCCGGGCGCCTGAGATCCAGAATCTGATTATAGGTCTCTTCCGATATGGGTATGCTCTCCGTAGCAGACATAGAATCCTGATCCGTGCTGACCATAAATAGACCTTTCATCACCGGAACAACGGGGATTGGTCAATTCTATTCGGGCCGTGTGCGTGATGAATTTGAACGCAGGGCGTACCAGGTGACCAAATGGTCTTCCGGTGCCGAACCCCGGGGAATATGGATATCCAGAACCAGAGCATAAAGGATATGGAACATTCCTTCGCTGTATAGTTATGGAGCAGTAGCGTGACGTGTCACCCGGGGTTCCTGGACGTTTCAGTCATTGGGAAAAGGCGGGGAAAGAATGAAAGTGAAAGACTGCATAAAGATGATCGAAGCGGACGGATGGTATCTGGTGGCGACCCGGGGCAGTCACCGGCAGTATAAGCATCCATCCAAAGTGGGCAGGATCACCATCGCCGGGCATCCGGCGGACGAACTTGCTCCGGGAACGCTGAATAGTGTGCTCAAACAGGCAGGGCTTAAAGGGAGGAATGAATAACGTATCGATTTCTTGTCATCGTCGAGCAGACCGACGGCAACTACTCGGCATACTCCCCGGATCTCCCGGGGTGCGTAGCGACCGGAGCGACTCGTGAGGAAGCGGAAGAGCGGATGCATGAGGCGATCGAACTCCACATCGAGGGGCTCCGGGAGGACGGGTTCCCGGTTCCCCGCTCGCGGTCTTCAGCCATCTACGTAGCGGTCGGTTGAGGGTAACGCCCAGCACAGGGGAAATATCGTCGTTCAAAAAAGCGAACCCTGAGCCATGTCAGGCCCTCGTGAGCAGGACCCGGTCGAACCAGTTGAGCGTATCCGTGTAGTCGAGGTACAGGGAGAGCACGCCGGCCTCGTACCCGATCGTCCTCTCCCGGTCACGAGAGAGTATGCGCCTGCCCCGCTCACCAGCAGATCCCCTCTTTCCCGTCGCAGGAGAGGACCCGGCGCCCCTCGATGACGACCCGGGACTTCATCAGGTCGAACTCCCCGTTAAGGCCGGAGAACTCCGGCCACTCCGTCATCACCAGGCAGGCGTCGGCCCCACGGAGGGCATCCGCGGCCGAGGCGGCGTAGTCGATCCCGGGGAAGACCCGCCGCATTGAAGGTACAGCAAGGGGGTCGTAGGCGGCGACCGCCGCCCCCCGCCGGAGGAGTTCTGCAATCTCAAAGACATGAGAGAACGGCCCGTGGTCGACGTCGCGGAGCAGGGTGGCATAGCGGAGCGATATCATCCCCCTGATCGCCGGCGGAAACGAACAATCATCAAACTGAGACCAGCGTGTCAGTATCGGCGCGGGAGCGATCACGCGGCATGCGGCGTGAGAGATCCTCTCTCACCCGCCCATCCGTGTCAGGTATTCCCGCGAAAGCCGGGCGATATCCTCCAGGTCGCAGACCAGGTACCCGTCCTCTCTCAGTTCCTCTTTGCCCTCTATGCTCTTTGCTACCAGGGCGAAACGTTCGTTCCTGCTCTCGTTTCGCCATCTCACCTCACAGGCTTTCTCCCGGAGTGCCGCAAGGATGCCGCGGGCCTGGCGGCGGTTGAGAGCAGACCATTTGCATTCGCAGAAGAGGGCATCCCCGGAGGCCTCATTCAGGCCAACGAGATCGATCTCCGTCTCCTTCTGCCACCACCGTCCCAGCCGCGAGTACGAGGAGCCGGAGAACACGATTCCCCTGCGAACGAGGTCGAGAGAGAGTTGTTCGAACATCTCTCCGCAATAGGGCGCGATCTCTTCCCTGATGGAGGCGAGCACCTCCCCGCTCTGCCCCGTCTCGGTCTCCGCCCTCCGGGGATACACGAAACGGAACCAGAACCTGAGGTAGGGATCGGTCAGCCGGTAATGCCTTCTCCGGTAGCCGGCATGGGCGGTCACCGGCACCTCGTCGTCGATCAGGTGCATACGCGAGAGGACGGCAAGGTACTTGGAGACCAACCCTTTATCAAGCCCGGTCTCCTGACAGAGGGGCCCCAGTATAGTGTACCCCGCGGCGAGAGCGCGGAGAATAGCCATGTAGTTCCCTGCTTCGCGGAACTCATACTGCATCAGGATTTCGGCTTCGGAGTAAAGGTATGCTCCCTTCCGGAGAATCTGCTCCTCCACGTTCTCCCAAAAAGTTCGGTCGGGGCGAAATAGACGGAGATAAGCAGGAATTCCACCGATCGCGCACCACGTCATGACGAGTTCCTCCTCGTCGTAGGGGAGGAACCGGCGAAGGTAGGGGTAGGAGAGAGGCTCGAGCTGCCACTGCCCCGTTCTTCTGCCGTAGAGCGGGCTTGTGTACCCCAGCACCTCGGTCTCCATCGTGCTGACCGACGAGCCCGATAAGATGAGCATCACCGGCTCCCGGGAGAGCACCGTATCCCACACCTTCTGAAAGACGGAAGGCGTGGCCCGGTCGCGTGCGATGAGGTAGGGGAACTCGTCGATGACAATCACCACTTTCTTCCCCGGAGGAGGGGAAAAATTCCGGTGCCTGACCAGCGCCTTTATGACCGCCTCCCAGTCGGGATATCGACTCCGCTCAAAATCCGGATCGTTCAGGTACTCCCCTGCATAGTGGGAGAAATCCTGGACATTCCTTGCCGTCCCTTCTTCTGATGCCAGGAAGTAAAATCCCGGGACAGTCTGCAGGAATCGGGCAAGAAGCGTTGTCTTTCCCACGCGCCGCCTCCCGTACAGGATCAGGCATTCCGGAACCGGGGAACGATATCGATCGGTGAGGAACTGCAGTTCACCTGCCCGGTCCACGAAGGAATGTTGATACATAAGTATACTACTTTGTAGTCAACAATCACTTAAAGTGATCGGTAAGCGCCGGAGGTTCGGACATGACCGCTACATAGATGGACTTCCCCTTACCGTTTGGCGGCCACATGCCTGTAACCGGGTGGTATGAAGGTGACCTCCCCCGCGAGGCCCGGGTTAATCGATGCCCGGGGGGGCAGGAGCGGGTGTCCCCCTCCCGGCAGGGGCTTTTCGATCAGAGCCGCGCCGTTTTCGGGATAGGTTCCCCTCTCCGGAGGGTGTGGCCTTGCGGGAATGGCGAAGCACTGGCCCGGGCTCGGGTCGTCACCGCCTGCGTGCCGGACGACGAACACCGGATCGATTCACGGAACCTGTGGGAAGAATGATTCATGATTCTGGAGAAGCATCCGACGATGGGTGGCGCCGTCTCAGGGTCTTTCCCGCTCACCAGCAGATCCCCTCTTTTCCGTCGCAGGAGAGGACCCGGCGCCCCTCGATCACGACCCGGGACTTCATCAGGT
>NZ_DAFZ01000062.1 GCF_002498065.1 Methanoculleus sp. UBA208
CGCTCAAACTGCACCCGGCGCTGCCGTCGCTCCGGAGCGATGACCCGAAAGAGTGGGCGCTCGAGCCGGAGGCCTACGGGGAACTGCTGGTGTACCTCCTGGACAGGTACCTGGAGAACCTGGGCAAAATCGAAGTCATGAACATCAACGACCTCTGCAGGTGCATCTTTACCCGGCACGGCACCGTCTGCACGTTCGTGGACTGCATGGGAAGCACCCTTGCCTTCGGGCCGGACGGGAGCATATACCCCTGCTACCGCTTCGTCGGGATGCCTGAGTACGTGATGGGGAACGTCTACGATCGCCCCACAGCCGACGACCTCGCCCAATCAGACGCCTGGAAACTCATGCACGCGTTCAAGGAGTACGTCGACCGCGAATGCGGAGAGTGCCCCCATATCAAATACTGCCGGGGCGGGTGCCCCTACAACGCGATAGCGCTCACGGACGGCAAGGTCCGGGGTGTCGATCCCCACTGCATCGCATATAAGCGGATATTCGACGAGATCACCGACCGGCTGAACGAGGAGATGTTCGGATCCGCGGATATCGAGATGGGCGGGTTCGGTTCGCCGTTCGGGCGGAAGAAAAAACCGGGGATTATGTCGATCCTGCAGACAATGGCAACGAAATAAGCGTCCGGGCCTGTCTCCTGCGACGTTAACACAGTTAACAGCAATCCGGGCACGCGCCGGCGACCTTCACGGTCGGGCCTGTGCAGGAGATATTAAGGGGGAGACTCAAGTCCCTTACCATGCGTGGGACAGACAGCAGTCGGACGATTGCAGGGGTGCTGCTCTTCCTGCTCCCGGTCCAGTTCATGACAGTCCTTATGGCCGGCGCGGCCATAGCGCCCGGGTATAGCATCAGCCGGAACGCGATCAGCGATCTCGGCGTGATCGACGCAACGGTATGGCTCTTCAACGCTTCCCTCTTCATCGCAGGCCTCCTCAACATCGTCGGCGGCTACTTCCTCTACCGCTCCTACGGCAAAGGCTGGATCCCTGCCGTCTTTGGCCTCGCAGGCATCGGTGCAATCGGTGCCGCAATCTTTACGCTGGACATCCCCGGCATCCATGGCCTCTTTGCGCTTCTTGCCTTCATGTTCTTCAACATTCAGGCCTTCGCTTGCGCCACCCTGGTCAGGGGACCCCTGAAGGCGATCTCGGTTATCGCCGGCGTTGTCGGCCTCGTCTTCCTCGTGACGCATGCCGCGAGCGACTTCGGCATCGTGAACCTCTACGGCCCTATCGATCATGGCGGGTCGGAGAGGATGATCGTGTACCCCGCGCTCCTCTGGCTTGCGGCGTTCGGAGGATACCTCATGGCGCCGTTTGCACGGGAGCGGTGACAGGGGGCTACTTCCTCCCGGTCGCCTTGAAAAACGTGTAGCAGAAGACCCCGTCCGCCTCAGAGGTCCGATAGAGGTCGCGTATGCCCTGCTCCCAGTCCTCCCGGCTCATCATGCCCCGGCCCACCGCGTCATCCCCGACGCCCTCGACCATGGCGGTGAAGGTCAGTCTCGTGAACCCCCTGACAAGCTCCGGCCGGGACGCATCCACGTAGACCATCCGCGGAGAGACACGGACGTCGCGGTACCCGGCACCGGCGACGAGCGGATAGAGCTCCCTCCCGATCAGGGCGTTGCCGCCCATCTCCCGCTGGAGGTCGACAAGGCACCCGATGGCCCGGCGGGCATGGGCGCTGTCCGGGTGGAAGTACGCCGAGCCGTGGTCTCCCTCAATCGCCGTGATCGTGCCGCCTTCCCGGAGCAGCGGGCGAAGGCGTTCGAGCGCACGGCGGGGCTCCGCCAGGTGCTCGAGGACAAAGCAGAGGAAGATGTGGTCGAAACTCCCCGGCTCGTACCGGAGGTCGAAGATATCCCCGGCCTCGAACGTGACGTTCGTGATCCCCTCTCCCAGCACGCGCTTTTTAGCCTGCTCGAGCGAAGTTTCGGAGATGTCGATCGACGTGATCCGGGCCTTGGGGCTGTTTTGCGCGAGGATCACTGTCTGGGCGCCGGTGCCGCATCCGGCCTCGAGCACCCGCGACCCTGCCGGATAACAGGTATCGTCGTGGAGGAGCCCGGTCAGGGTCTCTGCCTGGTCGCTCAACCGCTCCGCTTCCCGCTCTGTGTACCCGTGGACATACTTGCCGCTCATCCCGCTTCCTCTGCCTGCAGGAATCTATAGCACAAGTTCTGTATTAAGGCATCTGCGGTAGCCGGATGCGCTGGCGTGCGCATCGCTTCCGGCCCGCCGGTGCCGCGTCACATCTCCGGAGCGTTGCACGCCGGCAGTACCACGATATCCGCAGCAGGAACAGGAAAGCAAAGCGTTTTCAGGAAGAAGAGCAGAGCCATTATATCTATAACAGTCCTGCAACAAGCTCTCGCGATAACCAGGAACGGGACAGGATGGGCCGAGACAAAACCGGACGGTACAGGGATGTGAGCGGCCGTGTCTGATATCTTCACGATTCTCTTTCCGATTCTGGTCGGTTTCTGCGGTGT
Source organism: Methanoculleus sp. UBA208 (assembly GCF_002498065.1). GTDB lineage: Archaea > Halobacteriota > Methanomicrobia > Methanomicrobiales > Methanoculleaceae > Methanoculleus. Next base: position 2,513 of record NZ_DAFZ01000062.1, read on the forward strand.
CTCGGCATTCATCACCTACGGCCTCGGGACGTATGTTTTTGCACGGAACCCTTCATCGACGGTCAACCGTCTCTTCCTCACGGTAACGCTCTCGGCAACCTACTGGGCCATGGGCGAATTCTTCATCTGGTATTCGGCCGGCTACGACGGTTGCCTGTTCTGGCTGAAGGCCAGCTCGTTCTGGCCCCTGGTCGTCGCGCTCACCGTCCACTTCACGCTCGCCTTCACCGGCCACCCCCTCGCGAGGGAGAAGAAACACGGCGTTCTCCTCGTTGCCCTGTACCTGCCCGCCCTGTTCTTTGCCCTGATCGGGCTCTCCACCGATCTGGTTTATACGGTAGCGTTCCAGCCCGGAACGGGGTATGTCTACCTGCCGGCATCTGCAAATCCGGTCTACGTGGCCGGGAGAGCCTATGCCGCCCTGGCGATGCTCTGGGCGGTATACGCCGGCATCTCGTCCTGGCGGAGCGCGCGCCCGGGGAGGGTCCGGCGCCAGAACCGGCTTGTCAGTATCGGCATCGCAACCGTCGTCCTTTTCGGCGCTCTCTCCGGACTGATCCTTCCGGCCTTCGGGATCTACACCGTCAATCTCGTCTTCATCGGGATCGTGGTCTTCTCCCTCCTTATCGCCTATGCCGTCCACAGGCACGGGCTGTTTACCCTGAGCCCCCAGGCGGCGGTCCCGGAGATCCTCAGGACGATGCCCGACGGCCTGGTCCTTGCCGATATGGACGGCAGAGTCATCACGGCGAACGCGTCGGCTGCGGAGGTCTTCGGCGTGCCCGAAGCGAACCTTCCCGGGCAGCCGGTCTGGAGGTTCATTCCCGATACGGCGTACGTCTCGATCAGGACCGCCGTCATGGAGCAGGGAAGGTTTTCGGATCTGGAGGCGGTGCCCGACGGCAGGAAGGATCGCGTTCTCAGCATCGCCGGGGCACCTGTCAGCGACCCGGATGGAGAGCCTGCCGGAATCGTCCTGAACATCAGGGACATCACCGGCCGGAAAGCAGCCGAAACAGCCCTCCGGACGGCCAACCAGAAACTATCGCTCTTATCCCAGCTGACCTGCCACGACATCGGCAACGATATCACGGCCCTTTCCTGGTACCTGAACCTCCTCTCTGAGGACGGGATGCATCCCGACGGCGATGTGTATCTGTCCCGATCGGTCGAGGCCGTAGAGAAGATAAAGAAGCATCTCCAGTTCTCCCGCGAATACCAGATGATCGGCGTGTACCAGCCGGTCTGGCAGCCGCTTGAGGCGATGATCGCCCGTGCCGTCAGCAGCATTCCGCATCCGGGGATCGAGATCGCCGCGTCAATCGCTCCGGTGGAGATCCATGCCGACCCACTCTCGCCAAAAGCCGTGTACAACCTGCTCGAGAACGCACTCCGGCATGGAGGAAACGTCACCACGATCAGTATCACGACCGTCGAGCGGACCGACGGGACGCTCGTCGTGGCATTCGAGGACGACGGCGCGGGAGTCGACGACGGGGAGAAGGAGAAGATCTTCAGCTACCATTACGGGAAGAACACCGGTTTCGGGCTGGCTTTTTCCCGGGATATCCTTTCCGTAACCGAAATCGCAATACGGGAGACGGGGACGGCGGGCCGGGGAGCCCGGTTTGAGATCCTAATCCCTCCCAGGGCATGGAGGCCGGTCGGAGGCGGAAAGCCGGGACCGGACCCAACGGATAGCCGGGGGCAGGAGACCGCCGAGGAAAGATGAGCGCAGGCAGGCGTGTGCGGGGACGTTCCCGTCATCTTCAAGAGCGAATCCCCCGGACGCGGCATCGTCTTCGCGCTCCGCCAGATACCGGCTCTTACGGCCGGATGACATACTCTTCGATGAGCCTCCAGGACCCGTCCTCCGTCATGATCTCGTTCGTCCAGGTGATCGCACGCGGATCGGCCGCATCCCAGATGAAACGCAGGCTGACCGCCGGATCCCCCATGGACTCCATGATGAGCCGATCACCCTCGAGCCTCCCCCGAAACACCATGGAGATGCCGTTGCTGTCGACGGCCATGCCCCGGTACTCTTCCGCCCTCGCATCCCAACCCGCAATCCAGTGAGCCTTCCAGGTAACCACCTTCTCTCCTGCGACGAACTGGTCCTGCTCGAACCTGCAGGAGCGCCAGAGGCCGTTTATGATCCACTCGCTGTCCGCCCTGCCTCTTGCCTCCATCTCGGGCGACCCCGGACCCATGCCGCCCGCTTTCACCCTGCCCGTCCAGGTCCCGTTCGGGTGGAACCGGGCAAGCGCCCCTGTTTCAGGTCCGGGTTTCAGCACCGTGGGCTCCCACCGGGCAGTCGTTCCTGCCGGTGCTTCTCTCTCGGTCATTCGCATCACCGCCCGGGGACGGGAACGTCCGCCCATATAAAGATCTGCCCTGACCCCATTGCCGCCGGTAACTCTCTCCCTACTGAAAGGGGCTTGTGGCGTGCTACCGCCACGGAGAAGAGACCACGGTCGACAGCCGCGACCACAAAGCACTTGGCACCTTGAATGCCACACATTTTAGAGAGAAAAGGTCGTTTCAATGAACCAGTCCACTCCTCGATGCGGAGAACAGCATCCTTACACGCTTGAAGACCTAGGCTGGACGGAGGAGCACGATGCGGCATTCTCGAAGTACACCGGTCCGTACGTGCCGGGCCGCGTGGCCTGCCGGCAGAAGACGGTGTGGGATATACTCATCGGCGGCGGGTCCGTCACGGCCGGGATCTCCGGAGCCCTGCGAAGACTCGGCCGCTTTCCCGTTGTGGGGGATTTCGTCGTATTACTCCATCAACCGGAGGCCGGAACCTCGATGATCGTCGACATCCTCCCGCAGAAAACCTGTTTTACACGGGGAACTCCCGGACGCGAAGGCGCCGACCAGGTCATCGCGGCGAATATCGATACGGTCTTCATCGTCACTGCCGCCGGCCGTGACCTCAACGCCCGCCGGATAGAACGCTATCTCGCGATCGCCCACGCATCCGGCGCCCGTCCGGTCATCGTCATCAACAAGTCCGATCTGGCGGAAGACCCCGCAACGCTCGCCGACGAACTCGCTTCGGCCTCCCCCGGCATACCGGTGATCCCGATCAGCGCCGTGAGCGGGGAAGGGATCGACCGGCTCGACCCGTACCTGTCACCGGGAACGACGGTCGCCCTCATCGGCTCGTCGGGTGTCGGCAAGTCCACCCTGATCAACCGGCTCATGGACCGTCCGGTGCAGGATACCTCGCATACCCGGGACTATGACGATAAAGGGCGGCACACCACGACCGTCCGCCAGCTCTTCGTCCTCGCCAGCGGGGCGCTCATGATAGATAACCCCGGCCTGCGGGAGGTCGGCATCGGCACGGCTTCCGCCGGTATCGCCGATACGTTCCCCGATATCCTCGAACTCGCGGAGGGCTGCAGGTTCTCGGACTGCCGGCACGAACGGGAGCCGGGTTGTGCGGTGCAGGCAGCCGTCGCGAACGGGATTCTCCCTGCGGCACGGCTGGAGAGTTTTCAGAGGCTCATGCGGGAACTCGAATTCGAACGGGAGAAAGCGGAGATCGGGCTTGTGCAACTCGAGAAGAAACGCTGGAAGGCGATCGGCAAAATTCAGAGGGATATCGGGAAGACAAAGGGGAGGTGACGGCCTCCCTAAGTTCCTTTCCGCAGAATGAAGAACTCGTAGCCGTACTCGTCGGCATGCTCCCGGTAGACGGCGGTCTCCCGCTCGGCGAACTCAATCTGCGCCTCCGCCTCGGGATTGCCGGCGACTTTCGGCCGCAGGTCTTCTATCCGCTTGAGGACCGGCACATAGTAGTTCTCCCACCACGCGGACTTCGGGAGCGGGAAGGTCGCGACGACCTCGTAACCGGCAGCTTCTGCGATCGCGCAGGTCTCCCGGACCGTCGTTATCGCCGGGTAGCAGTCGTTCCAGAACGCCGCCGCCTCCGGCGAGGGATGTTCGGTGAACCAGACAGATTCGGTGAGGCAGAGGTAGCCGCCGGGACGGAGGAGCCTCTTCCACGAGACGAGCCCTTCCCGGAACCCCACGATAAAGATCGAGCCCTCCGCCCAGAGGACGTCGAACGATGTGTCGGGGAACGGCAGGTCGGCCATGGAAGCCCGGACCGTGGTGATCCGCTCGCCCACCCCGGCCGATGCCGCGCTCCGGGCGAGGTCGTCGAGGAACGGCTGGTGGACGTCGACGGCGGTGATACGGCAGCCGGGGCAGGTCCGGGCCACCTCAACCGTCTGCATCCCTGCCCCGCACCCGATATCCAGGATCTCCGGCCGGGCGGGAAGGTCGGTAAGCATCGAGAAAGCCTTTCTCGTGCACTCGTTGCTCCCCGGCCCCTGGCGGGGCAGGCCCTCGTGCATAGTAAAGACGAAAGGGGTTTCCATGACAGTAATGCGTCGTGCGGCTCTATAACCCATACGGTCGGAATTGCTTCCGATCGTCGCGAAAACGCGTCCGTGCCGAACCCGGGGTTATAAGATGGGTTACAGGGTTGCCATCCCCATGAGCGGGAGAGGATCGGGACGACCCCAACCGCCCAAACCCGCATCCCGCCAGAGCTAAATACCACCACCGCCCAATGATCCGTATGGAGCATAAGACCCCCGCCTCAGAACTCCGAGACCGTATGGAGCGGTTCCGGCTCCGTATGGACGCGGAGAACCCCTCGTGGGAGCTTGCAGCGATCTTCGGGCGGACAAACCAGTTCTACTTCACCGGGACGATGCAGGACGGGGTCCTCCTCATCCCCCATAGCGGCGAGGCCGTGCTCTGGGTGCGCCGGAGCCTTGAGAGGGCGCTCGACGAGTCGTTCTTCTCCGACATCCGGCCGATGAAGAGCTTCCGCGATGCGGCAGCCGGGATGGGCGCATGCCCGGGGACGGTCCACGTGGAGACGGAGACGGTGCCCATCGCGCTGCTCGAACGGTTCCGGAAGCACTTCCCCTTCACGGAGACGAAGTCGCTCGATGCACAGGCCGCGAAGGTCCGGGCGAAGAAGAGCGCCTACGAACTCGCGATCATGGAGCGGGCCGGGAGGATTCACCGCCACGTGCTCGAGGACTGCGTTCCCGGGATGCTCCGGGAGGGGATGAGCGAGGCGGAACTCGGGGGCGAGGTCTTCTCACGCCTGGTCCGGGAAGGGCATCACGGGATTGCCCGGTTCGGGATGTTCGGGACGGAGATGATCCTCGGGCAGCTCGGGTTCGGGGAGAGTTCCATCTACCCGACCGGTTTCGACGGGCCGGGCGGGTGCCTCGGAGCGGCTCCCGGCGCACCGGTGCTCGCCAGCCATGACCGGACGCTTAAATCCGGGGACCTTGTCTTCGTCGACTGCGCGTGCGGGGTGCAGGGGTATCATACCGACAAGACGGTGACGTATATGTTTGGAAAGCCGCTTCCCGAAGAAGCGATGGAGGCCCATCATCGGTGCGTGGAGATCCAGGACAAGACGGCGTCCATGCTGCGGCCCGGGATTACTCCGGCAGAGATCTACGCGACGATCCTCGACGATCTCGACCCTGCATTCCTCGAGAACTTCATGGGCTACGGGAAGCGGCGGGCGCAGTTCCTGGGCCACGGCGTCGGCCTGCAGGTTGACGAGGTGCCGGTGATCGCCCGGGGCTTTGAGGAGCCGCTCGAGGAGGGGATGGTGATCGCCCTCGAACCCAAGAAGGGGATCCGGGGCGTCGGGATGGTCGGGATCGAGAACACCTTCGTGGTCGGCCGCGGGGGCGGCAGGTGCATCACCGGGACGAACACCGGCCTCGTCCCGGTATACTGAGGGGAGTCGCCCTACGTGGGATTTGCGGCAAACGGCTGCGCCGCCTGAACCCGCTGCCCGAGGAAGTCCAGCAGCTCGCGGTTGACACTGTCGGCGTGCGTCCAGGTAATCCCGTGCGGCCCGCCCTCGACCACCGCGAGACGGCTGTCCCTGACCAGCTCCGGGGTGCGTTTTCCCGAGGCGGGGAAGGGGACGATCCGGTCGGCGTCGCCGTGGATCACGAGGACCGGGACGTCGATGCTCGCAAGGTCGTTCCTGAAGTCGGTCAGCCACGCCGGGACGCAGTCGAGCGTGCCCACAGGGGACGCGGCGGCGGCGACGTTCCAGCTGAGGCGGACGGCTTCGTCGCTCACCCGGTCGCCCCCGAGGACGTCGACGTTGTAGAAGTTCGAGAGGAACTCCGAGAGGAACGCCGGACGGTCGGCGGCGATGCTCTCCATGATCCCGTCAAAGACGCTGCCGTCCACTCCTTCGGGGTTGTCGGCGGTCTTTAAGAGGAACGGCGGGACAGCGGATATAAAGACGGCCTTATCAACGCGCTCGCTCCCGTAGGTGCCGAGGTACCGGGCGACCTCGCCGCCGCCCATCGAGAACCCGACGAGCGTGGCGTCGGCGAGATCGAGTTCCGTCATGAGTTTGTGCAGGTCTTCGGCCAGCGTGTCGTAATCGTAGCCGAAGGTCGGTTTCGCGGAGTTGCCAAACCCCCTGCGGTCGTAGGCGACGACACGGTAGCCTGCATCGAGCAGCACCGGCACCTGCTTCTCCCAGGAAATGCTTGAGAGCGGCCAGCCGTGGATCAGGACGACCGGCTTACCGGTACCGTGGTCCTCGTAGTAGAGGTCGATGGTGCCCGAATTTTCTTTACCGGCGGTGATGTAGGACATGGGAAACCTCCTTTTATGCGGGCTCCCGACATCCGTTATGTTATAAAAAGTTGTGGCCCGGGAGCAGTTGTCCTTGCTCAGGAAGAGTCGGGCGGCCGGGATGGAAAGACCGGTGCCTGAAAACAGATGATTATAATAATCAACTCCCCGATAACCTGATCAGTAATGGGGAATATTCTCAGGAAGGTACTCATCGCGGCAGGCATCCTCGCGGCACTCCTGTTCATACTCATGGCGCTGATCGCAGGATTTCTGGGCCAGTCCGCATCCGAAAGTTTTGCGTCGGTGTATCACTACGAGTTGCAGATCTCGACGTCCGGCCCCATCGAAGATGCAGTCCTCCTCATTCCCATCCCTTCCCGTTACGATCCGAATTTGGGGACGAACGTAACTCCCGTCAACATGTCCCTCGTCAGTTTCAGCAACTTCGACCGGGGCAATATATCGGTAAGGATCGAGCACGTCGACGGAGTCCCCATGCTGAATATCTCGGCCGAGCGGATCGATCCCATCTATAAAAACCGCATCGAGCCGATTCCGATCATGCCGGGGCAGAACGAATCGGAACTCCCCGAACCGACCCATGTCTACTCCGACCGGTACTCGGAAGAGACGCCGGTGCTCGTCGATATGGAACTCTATATGCTCGATAGCAATCCAGGCCGCGAGATCGAGACCAGAACGCCGGTAGGAGCCGAGCCCCTGTTTGCGCCCTACCGGATCGTCGGCAATCTCAGCGGTTCCGGCGGACCCGTCGACGATTACTACGTGAGCCCCGGATCGTCCGGATACGTCGTCGAGGTGCCGTTCATCCTCTCGTTCGACGCCGACGACGACAACGTCCTCACCATTTCATCCGAATTCCAGGGGAGGAACGAGTGGTGGGTCCTGGGCTGGCAGTCGAACTCGTACCACGAGCGGTTACGCCACGAGTTCACGGGCCCATGCAACGGAACCTACCCGGTGAGGGGCATCCTCGTAACGGGCGAGGGCGTATACTGACACGCAGATCCTCAGCGGTCCGGGCATCACCGCGAGGATGACCAAAGCGCCTCTTTTTAATCCCGCACCGCGGAAGATCTATCATGAGCAAAAACCTGAGCGGGTGCAGGCTGTCGTCTCCCGCAGGCCGCTGCCTGTCACCGGAGGAGAGGCGGCCATGACGAACCGGTATACCGCCTCGTCCGATGCACCGCCCGTACCGCCCCGGGCCTCACGGACCGAATGGTACATGAATATCGCGGTCGAGACCGCCCGGCGGTCGACCTGCATCCGGCGGTGCTACGGGGCGGTCGTGGTCAATTTTGCTGGGGAGATCGTCTCCACCGGGCACAACGGGGCGCCGCGGGGGGAGGCCCACTGCGACGAGCTGAACACCTGCATCCGCAAGCAGTACAACATCCCCTCCGGCGAGCGCTACGAGTTCTGCCGCTCGGTGCACGCGGAGATGAACGCGCTCCTGCAGGCGGGACGGGCCGCGGCCGGCTGTACGATGTACCTCGCCGGGTTCGAACGGCTGACGGGAGTACCCTCCTACGATCCCCCCTGCCTGATGTGCTCGAAGATGCTGGTGAACGCCGGCATCGGCAGGGTGGTGGTCAGGACACCGGAAGGGCTCGGGGAACTCGACCCGCAGGAGCTCTACCGGAAGCACCTGGACAGCGTGATTGCAAAGGTCTCGGGGAAGTAGTATACAAGAAGGCGCCGGAACGGACCTGGTCGGGGGGGCCTGAAAGAAAGATTGGAGCCCCTACGGCTCCACGATGACGACCGGCTTGATAAGGTCTCCCGGCTTCTCCTTCATCAGGAGGAGGGCCTCCTCCAGTTTATCGAAGCCCTTGAAGACGTGCGTCGCCATGAGCGACGGGTCCATGCGCCCGTGCATCACCACTTCGGCCAGCCTCTCCATTCTCACCCGTCCGCCGGGGCAGAGCCCGGTCATGATGTTCTTGTCCGCCATACCGAACCCCCAGGCGACCCGGGGAAGGGGGATGGCGTCCTGATCGCCCATCCCCTGGCCGAAGTAGTTGATGTTCGAGATCACCGACCCGGGTCTGGCCGCCCGTACCGCATCCATCAGAATTTCCGGGCCTCCACCGGCAACGATCACAGCGTCGACGCCTGCTCCGCCGGTTTTGGTCCGGATCTGTTCTGCAGTGTCCCCTTCCTTGTAGTTGATGATATCCGTAGCGCCGTACTCTTTCGCCACTTTGACGGCGGCGGGCCTCGTGCCGACGGCGAATATCCTTCCGGCGCCCCTCAGTCTTGCACCGGCGACGGCGGAGAGGCCGACCGGTCCGATCCCCAGGACCGCCACGGTGGCCCCGAACTCGATGTGAGCGTTCTCGGCACCCATGAATCCGGTACTGAGCATGTCCGGGAGCATGACCCCCGCCTCGAGGGACATGCCCTCCGGCAGGTGCGCGAGGTTGTAGTCCGCCAGGTTCACGTGGAAGAACTCGGCGAAGACGCCGTCTTTGAAGTTCGAGAACTTCCAGCCACCGAGGGGTCCGCCGGTCTGCGAGGGGTACCCGCGCTGTGCTGCTTCCGTCTCCCAGTCGGGGGTGATCGCCGGTACGATGACCCGATCGCCGGGCTTGAAGTCCCGGACTTCACTGCCCACTTCGTCCACCACCCCGAGGGCCTCGTGCCCCAGGATGAGGTCGTGCCTCTCACCGATCGCCCCCTCCCAGACGGTGTGGACATCGGAAGTGCACGGGGCGAGCGCCAGCGGTTTGACGATTGCGTCTCTCGGACCGCAGGCAGGTCTGTCCTTCTCTATCCATCCGATCTCTCCAATCTCGAGCATTGCCAGGCCTTTCACATTCAATCCCTCCTTCCGATCGGGGTCAGAGGGGGAGATCTGATAAAAATACCGGGGTCGTCCCCGACCTGCTGACGATCGCGCGGGACCAGGAGGAGCCGGGAGCACCGGGTGGACGCTATGCCGGTGACGATACGGGCAGGTAGTGGGAGGAGACTCCAGTCCCTCACGGAAGTATAAAACCCGATGTATCAGCAAATTGAGGATCGTATCTCCTCTCAGGAGCACTGTGGGGATAAAATAGCCCGGCATGGGTGGCACCATTTCCTTTAACGATCGGTACTGCACACATCTTAGTACATGATTGGCAACGAAGACCGGCATGCCCAGATCAGGGAGTTCCTGCAGGACCGGTATCCGGAGGCTGTTTCAATCTCCACGATCGCACGCCATCTGAAGATGAACCGTGGGTCCGTGGCAAAATACCTCGAAGTCCTCCAGTCTCACGGCCATGTCATCATGAGGCCTTTCGGCAAGGCCAAACTCTACTCGTCGGCGCAAAATGTCCCGTTCGACGATCTCTTCGACTACCTTTCGGATGCAATCGTCATCCTCGATGCCGATCTCCATATCCTCATGATGAACAGAAGTTTCATCGATACCTTCAACATCCGTTCGGGGAGGAGCATCATCGGCAGCGACCTGTCCCGGATAAATCTGGCCATCTTCAATAACCCCACCATCTGGGACAATATCGACCGGATCCTCCATTCCCAGACCTTCGTCAACGAGATGCTGCTGATTGAGCGCGGAACCGAGCGAATATTCCTCACCGAGTTCATCTCCACGGTCATACCTTCCATCTCGTTTACCGGGAAACCGGGGATCATGATCAGCCTTCGCGACATCACCACCTGGAAAAAGGTCGAAGAGGCGTTGAAGAGCAGTGAGAGGAAGATCCGCACCCTCTTCGAGGAGGTCCCGAGCGGCATCTTCCTCTTCCAGGAGGACGGGACCATCCTGAACGCAAACCGGGCGTCACTTGAGATCCTCGGGCTCGCGAGGTTCACCGATCTTGGGCTTTGTTGAATTCCTCC
>NZ_DAFZ01000081.1 GCF_002498065.1 Methanoculleus sp. UBA208
AACCCCACCCCCAGACGCGATATCCACGGGAAATCCGTGCACGGGTTTATTCAATGGAATGAAGCAGAGTATTCGAAAAGCATGCGAAAACACGTTTGCAAACCGTGAAAGCCCATCATACTTCGAGTGGTGCTGACCTCACCAACCCACCTACACGTTTCTAAAAAGATGTAGCGGCCCCATTTCTCCATCCCCCTACCGCCTATGCAAATGCCGGTGATGAATATCGGGCTGGTGCGGGTGCTCGTGGGCGAGTTCCGCGTGCGCGTGCACATGGGAATGCTCGCCGGCCGCCGAGAGCGGCGGGTCGCCGGCCTCGTGGGTGTGGTCGTGGTGGAGGTCGTCGTGGCGGTGGCGGTGCTCGTGGACGGTCGCCGGGTGCCGGTGAGGGTGCGAATGCTCCTCGGAGACCATCAGCCAGGCCCCGAGCGCCATGACGGGCAACGCGACGTAGAACGCACCCGCCGGAAATTCGGCGAAGAGAAGGAGCGAGAAGAGGACGCCGAAGAACGGGGAGACGGCAAGGAGCGAACCCGCCCGGGCGGCGCCGATCCCCCTGAGGGCGAGGAGGAAGAGGATGCTTGTCAACCCCCCGTAGCAGAGAAACCCGACCACCATGGCGGCAGCGGCTGTGCCCGGGCCCGGGAGATGTTCGCCCGCGGCGAGCGCGACGAGGAGCGTGACGGTGCCGGCCCCGATCCCCTTTACGGAGATAACGAGGAGGGGATCCTTTGCCGAGAGCCGCTGCCCTAGGTTGTTGTCGGCCGCCCAGAAGAGGCAGGTGAGCAGGATGCCGAGCGCCGGGAGGGATAGCCCGAGTCCGGCGGCCGGGTTCCAGGTGAGGAGGAGGCACGACGCGGTGATGCACCCGAGCGCAGCCCAGACGCGGCGGCTCACCCACTCACGAAAGACCGCCGCGGCAATCAGCGTCGTCGCTACGGCCTCGAAGTTCAGGAGGAGGGCGGCCGTCGCCGCCGGCGTCTCCGGGAGGCTGAATACCAGGGTGACCGGTGCGAGAAGCCCCCCAAAGAGCGTCACGCCGATGAGCCAGGGGATCTCGCTCCTCCCGGGCGGCGCCTCCATGTGGCTCCGTTTGTTACCCACCGCCGTTCCGGTGAGGGAGAAGAGCAGGGCGCCGGAACCGCTCCCGAGCGAGACCAGTGCGGCGAGCGCGAGCGGCCCGGTTCCTTCGAGGAGGAGTTTCGTGAACGGGGCGCTCCCACCGATCAGGACCGCCGTCGCCAGCGCACAGAGGACGGGTGCCCGGTAGTTCGCGAGGGTGGATCCGTTCTCTATGGCGGCGGGTTTACGCGGATACAGGAGAGTTGCCTCCGGGTGGGTTAAATATCGTGAAAAATGGGGGGCGAATCGTCCCCGGTTACTTCAGGTTGTGCTTCTCTTTGAGTTCTTCCCAGTAGGGATCGGCCTGCAGTTCCGCGATCCCCTCGTTCATGAGTTCAAGGAGCGCGGTGTCCTCCTTGCGGATGGCGACGCCGAACTGCTCCTGCTCCTGCGTCTCGACGGACCCGATGATCTTCAGCGGCTTGCCTTCGATGATGTCCTGCAGGGAGACGTCGTCGTACATGACCGCATCGACCCTGCCTATCTCGAGGTCGCTGACGGCAGCCGGTGTGTCTGCGTAGCGTTTCAGGTTCTCATCAGGCATCTTTCCGGTCTCGATCAGGTTCTCCTCGATCCAGTCCGCGGCGGTGCATCCCCGCTGCGCTCCGAGGACCACCTTTCCGGCAAGGACGTCCTCAAGCGTCACGTTCGAGTCCTCGCGGGCCGCGACGTCCTGGTTGATTGACCAGTAGGGGTTGGTGAAGTTGACCGCTTCCTCCCGCTCGGGGGTGATCGACATCCCGGCATAGACCATATCGATCTTCCCCGCCTGGAGGGTCGGGATGATGGCGTCCCAGTCGACCGCCATGAACGTCACCTCGATGCCCTTCTTCTCGGCGATCCACCTCATGGAATCGACATCGAATCCCTGGGCGTTCCCGTCCTTGTCGATGTAGCTAAAGGGAGGATACGCGCCGTCGATACCGACGATATAGGAGTCTTTCAATTCCGCTCCGCCGGTCTGCTCGGTCGTGCCGGTGCACCCCGCACCGACGACGGCCAGCACTGCGACAAGACAGGCGAGCAACGTAAGAATACCATGCGTTCGCATGAACGAGAAATTTGTTAGATTAGTAAAATTAACCTTTTGATTTGGCTCTGCCGGAGGGGCGGTCGGCCTGACAGCCAGCAAAATCTTTTGTTTCGGAGCAAATCCCCGCCGTTGCTACCGCCCTTCCGCTCGAACCGGTGCAGCCTCCGGCGCCCTGCCGGCGTTCACCGCAGGAGGGGTCCGATCGCTTTCGGCCAGCACGGGGTAACCATCCCCGTCGCAGTACGGCCGATAGGTATTTATTGCATCTTACCCCTCTGAGGCCGCCTCCCGGAAAGGGAGCGCAGATATGACGGTGAGCAGTATGAAAGGCATGAAAGAATCCGCCATGGGCGGGATGTCGAAAGTCGCCGGGTCCCTGCAGGAACTCGATCCCCGGATCATCGAACAGATCACCTCAAGGATCAATTTCCCCGCATCGAAAGACAGTCTTATCTCCCAGGCGAAGGAGAGCGGAGCACCCCAGGGCATCCTTGATGCGTTGAACCAGTTTGAGGATAAGCAGTACAACAGCCAGGAAGACGTTAAATCAGAGTTTCAGAAAGTCCAGCAAAAGTAACCCTGTTTTCAGCCGTACACAGGTGCCGGAGGCGGCACCTGCCTCTGAAGGAACCGTTTCTCAGGGCGGCGCTCCGTGCCGGGAGCCATGCAAGCAACCGGACCGCACCGTACCTGGAAGTGCTTCAAGGTCATGGACCGCTCTGCCGGAAAGGCCTGCGACCCGCCAACCTATATCTGGTCCCCGGGTGCATGGCGTCGCATGCTCATCATCGGACACCGGGGGGCGAGGGCTCTCGGCCCGGAGAACACCCTGCTGGCGCTGCGAAGAGGTATGGCGTGTGCCGATCTCGTCGAGGTCGACGTACGCCTCACGAGAGACGGTATTCCGGTTGCAATCCACGATGCAACCGTCGACCGGACAACCGACGGGACCGGCCCGGTCAAGGGGTATACCCTCGAGGACATAAAGAGGCTGGACACGGGTGAGGGCGAGACGATCCCGACGCTTCTGGAGGTCCTCGACCTCGTCCAGGGGAAGAAGGGGCTTGTCGTGGAGATCAAGGAGCCCGGGACCGAAGCGATCGTCGCCTCGGTGATCATAGGCCGGATGCCAGAACGGCTCTTTCTGGTCTCGTTTAACCCCGGAAGCGTTGCGATGGCAAAGAATCTCCTCCCCGGGGCGCAGGCGGGCCTCATCTACTCGGGGGAGATCGTCGATCCCGTCGGGCTCGCCCGCTCGGCGCAGGCTGACCTGATTCTCCCGCGGTGGGACCGGGTCTCACGCGAGGTGGTGAAGCGGGCACACGATGCCGGGCTGCTCGTCATCCCCTGGCTGTTGAATTCACCGGACGATGTCGACGGAGCGGCCCGTATCGGCGTCGATGGTTTCGCGAGCGCCGACCCCTGCGCCGCACGCCGATACCTGGAGGGGGAGGGTCCGGAGCGTCGGGTTCAATCCGGGCTCAGCCGAACCGGGCCCTGAGATGGCCGTCGAGGCGCTCCAGACCCTCAGGCATATCCAGTCTCCCGTAGCCGAACCTGATATGAGCGTCATCGTGCTCGAAGACTGTTCCGGGAATGAGGAGGATGCCTGCCGAACCCAGGAGATCGGTGCAGAGTGCAGAAGCACCCGCCCCTGTGCTGAGCCGGGGAAACGTTGTCGTTCCTCCCCGGGGGCGGACCCACGAGAAGAGGCTGCTCCAGGTAGTAAAGAAATCGTCCAGCAGCCCGACGTTCCGCCGCACGATATCCAGGTTCCTGGCGACGATCTTTCCCTGATGACGGAGCGCGATCTCGGCAAAGAACTCACCGGGAGCGCTATTGCAGATGGTTGAGTAGTCCTTGTATCTCGCAAGCCGTCCGAGCAGATCCCGATCATGGGTTGCAATCCACCCGGTGCGGAGTCCGGCAAGCCCGTATGCTTTAGAGACGTCTCCGAGCGAGACATGAGCGCCCGGCACGTCGACTACAGCAGGGATTCGATCGTCGGCCCGGTGCTCAAGAAGCCGGTAGACCTCATCGGAAAAGATGGTTATGCCCCGCTCCTCCGCGAACCCGACCAGAGCCAGGAAGTCGCTCTCCGGGAACTGGTAGCCGGTGGGGTTGTGCGGGGAGTTGACGACGATCGCTTTCGTCGTCGGTCTGACCTGTTCCTGCAGCACCTCGAGATCCGGGCTCCAGCCCTTCTCCTCGTCCATCTGCCAGAGCGTGATGTCGCAACCACGCGAGCGGGCGATCTCGTAGAGTGACTGGTATGCGGGAAACTGGACAATGACATGATCGCCGGGCTGGAGGGCGGTTGACATGAACGCCATGATCCCTTCGGATGCCCCGTTGAAGGTGATGACCTCATCGGGCGACACCCCTGAGTAAAGCCCGGCGATTGCCTCCCGGAGCGATGGGCTTCCTGCCGGCTCGGCGTAACCGAGGCGCAGCCGCAGGAGGTCATTTTCTGACCCGGGATCAAGAGAGAGGAGTTCCTGTACGCTCATCGTCTCGCAGTCGGAGGCCCCGAGCACGTAAGATGTCCGGAACTCGTGCTCCGCCATGAACCGTTCCAGCCTGAACTCGCGAATAGGCATTCCCGTTACCAGATTCTTTCGGTCAGACAAGCGTACCCGGGAGGTGTTTGAGGAGCCATGCCTTCACCTCGACGTAGAGGCTCTCCGCCACCTCATCGAGGGTGTGGCCCGCCCCTTCGTAGATGACCAGCCGTTTGGGCTCGTGGGTACGGCGGTAAACCTCCTCTGACGAGCGATGGGGGAGGACCGGATCGGCGTCCCCGTGCAGGAAGAGAATTGCCGCACGGCCGGCGAGGCCGGCGACCGGTTCGGTCCCGTTGGTCTGGGTGGAGATGGCGACGACGACCCTGACCGCAGGGTCGTTTGCGGCCGCCTGGACCACCACCGCCCCCCCGAGCGAGTGCCCGACCAGCCCGACGGCCGAGACGCCCTGACTTTCAAGGTACCGCGTGCCGAGGACCGTATCGATAGCCGACTCCACGAGATCGGTCGGGTGCCGGTACTGCACCCGGAGCGCATCGATCCGGTGGTTCGGGAGGTCTTTTGCCAGCCGGGGGTAGAGATCCCGTGCGGGGGTGTCGAACCCGCCTCCGGTCCCGCCGACCATGACGACACCGTTTCTGGCTCCCTCGGCCTCGTAGTAGCGGCAGGTGGTCGTCCCCCGGTCGGTCTCGATCTCCACGATGTCGTAGGCCTCGCCGGCCTGCGGCACTCGCCTGATGTTCGTGGGGCACACTTCGACCCTCGTTGCATTCACATTCACTTCAATCGAAGCCGTCTCGAGCATGGAGGGCAATAGAGATTGCGGCTATTTGTCCTTTGCGGCGCGAGCAAGATCGGATAGGCGCGATCCGGTGCGGTCCCTGAGGGGGGGCGTTCTTGCGCGCCCAATGCAGGAGCGATCTTACGCGCTGTTGGGGACGTTGCTCACCAAACCTGTGCGGAAAGTACATTACTATTGATTATAAAATTATAAATTATAATGGATAAAACAGAGCGCACATTCTTCCGACAGGTTGGCGACTCCCGTCCGGTATCCGTCCCATCCGTGAGCGATGCATCCACCTATACCGGGGAGTCCGATGCCGACCTCCTCGACGCCTACTCCCGGGCCGTCGTCCGGGTCGTCGAGTCCGTGGGGCCCGCGGTCGTTAGCGTGGTCGCGGGGAAGAACCTCCAGGGCCGGCGCGGCGAGCAGATGGGAACAGGCTCGGGTGTGATCGTGGCACCGGAAGGCTACATCCTGACCAACAATCACGTGGTGCAGGGAGCCGGGAGGCTCGAGGTCCGGACGGCGGACGGGACCGCTCTTCCCGCACGCCTGGCCGGGGCCGACCCGGCGACCGATCTCGCCGTGCTCCGTACCGATACCGGGGACCTCCCCTACGCATCGTTCGGCGACTCCGAAGCGCTCTCGGTCGGCCAGCTCGCGATAGCCATCGGCAACCCGCTCGGCTTTAACTCGACTGTCTCGACGGGCGTCCTGAGCGCTCTCGGGCGGGCGCTCCGGAGCCGGGACGGCCGCCTTATCGAGAACATCATCCAGCACACCGCTCCCTTAAACCCCGGCAATTCCGGCGGTCCGCTGGTGGACTCGCGCGGCCGGGTCATCGGCATCAACACGGTCATCATCCCGATGGCGCAGGGCATCTGCTTCTCGATCCCCTCGAACACCGCCGCCTGGGTCCTGCCGCAGCTGGTCGCCGACGGCAGGGTGCGGCGCGGATACCTGGGTATTGCCGGGCAGTCACAGCCGCTCCCGCAGCCGCTTGTTGCGGCGCTCGGGCTTACCGCGAACCAGGCGGTCGAGGTCGTCTCGGTGAACAGGGCAAGCCCCGCCGGCCGTGCAGGACTCCGGCCGGGAGACCTGATCGTCGCGATCAACGAGACCGGCGTGACGTGCGTCGACGACCTGCACCGGTTCCTGGCCGTCTGGCCCATCGCGGAACCGGCAACCCTGACGCTTATTCGGGACCGGCGGCGGATCACGCTCCCGATCATCCCGGCGGAGGCGGTCGCGTGCACGGCCGCCGGCTAAACGAGGGGCGGAACTCACAACCAACCTGATCTTCGCGTCCTTCGCGGCTTCGCGTGAGATAACGTACAAAGAGAAGGACAGGACCTCACGCGAAGTGCGACGTTCCGCAAGGAACGGAGCATGAGCATCGCAGGTGCGAAGAACGCAAAGCCGCGAAGAGCGACGCTCCAGAGCGCGACTGCCGGGACGGCGCGACGGGCCGAAGGCCGTCGTTGTGCGACAAACAAGCAAGTGAAGCGAGGAAAATATCCCGATGCAGTGGACCGTGGGAACATCGCCACGGGGGGTGGGGACAGGGGAGGGGGGCTCGCCCCCCACCCCGTCAGCCCCTCCCCCAGGGCGATATCCCCTCGGAATCCGCGTCTGGAACGCAATCCAAAGTCACGCGTGAGCACCGTAGGCGAGAATCGCAACGATTCATGAGTGCAACTAGTGCGAGCATCGTGGGCGGCAGGAGTTTGAGAAGCCGTCAGGCTTCGAGTTGCGACGGGCCGAAGGGTGCGACGGTTCACTAGAACCGGAGCATGAGAAGCCCGAAGGGCTTCGAGTCCGGAGCTCGAGCACCGGAGGTGTGAGTTGCGAAGAGCGCGAAGTCCGTGATAACTGCTTCCCTTTGCGATCACTACCGGTCCCGGTCAGGGAACCCACGTTATCCGCGGCTCCCGCCGTACCGGTTTCGGAGACAGGGGGGCGGGATAGCCGAAGATCAGCGGCGCAACAATCTGGTGATCTTCGGGGACCTTCAGCGCCGCAAGGATCCCGGGGTTCTGCTCGATGAGGGCTGCGGAACCGATCCAGCAACTGCCGATGCCGAGCGCCCAGGCGGCAAGCATCATGTTCTCCGCACAGAGCGCGCAGTCGAGGACGCTTGATACGACATCCCGGGCGCCGAGGACCAGGACCAGCACCGGGGCGTTGTAGAAGATATTGAACTCCGGATTCCTGAGCGCCGCGAGGAATTCTTCCGTCCCGGGGCGCGACTCTTCTCCGATCTTCTCTAAGAGGATTGGTTTGCAGTAGTCGGACGCCTGCCGCATCAGTTCCCTGTCTCTCACGACCACGAACTGCCAGGGCTGAAGCCCGAGAGCGGTCGGGGCCTGGATGCCCGCAGCGATGATCGCCCTCAGGGCCTCGTCCGGGATCTCACGGTCGGTGTAGTTCCTGACGCTCCGGCGTTCCCGGATCACGGAGAAGATCCCGATGGACTCTGTATCCGTCACCATAAACCCCTCACAGCTCGCCGATGGTATTTATGTGTTGGGGGAAGCCGCACCGGTCTCCCCTCCCGGATCCGGCCTTTGCTCCATCACCTACCTGGGAAACCGTCGAATCTCCCGGAGTCCTTCTTGGTGGCCATGGCCGGACCCCGACAGCTTCCGCGCTACCAGTGGGGTGGTCTCCGACCTGCAGCCACCTCGCCGCCCGGTTTCTTACCCGGCCTGCTGCAGCAGGCCCTGGCCTTCCAGGAAACCCGGGGTGCAGCCGGAATCCCCGGGAGATCGAGGAAACCGGATTTTTACCTCGGAATCGGATAGTAATCTTTTTAATGTCCCCGGAGCACAACCACTACAGCGACTGCATTCCAGCGCCGGTGGGTAATGACAGACTCGCATTATGAACGGGCACCCTGTGATCCTGCGGTGTTCGACGCTCTCGAGGACGGCCTTCTTGTAGTAAGCGACGACCGGAAGGTCTGCTGGTACAACCCGGCTCTCGCACGCACCTTTGCCATCCGGCAGGAGGACGGTATAGGAATGGACGTGCGAACTCTCTTCGGCACGTACCTCCTGCCGACCCTCGAGGATAAGGCCTCCGCACGGCTGCTCCGGCAGGCTCTTGAGAACGGTGCGGATCTGCCCGCCCACCTCTACCGTGCCCGGACACCCGACGGCACCCGGCGCTGGCTCTCGATCACGGGCAAGCCTGTCTTTGACGGGCAGCGGCTCATCAAGATCAGGGATGCCACCGCAGATCTGAACGCGCACCATTTTAAGGTCGCGCTCGACCGCTCGCCGGTGGTCGTCTTTGTGCAGGACGAGGACCTGCGCTACACCTGGTCGTACAACCAGCAGCTGGGGTCTACGGATGCGTCCATCATCGGCATGCGGGACGAAGAGGTCTTTCCCGAGAACGCCGCACAGCTTACCGCGCTCAAACGCCGGGTGCTTGAGACGGGAGAGACCGTACGGGCGGCGGTGGCGTTCACCGTCGCAGGCGAGCAGCGCATCCGGGACCTGACATTAAAGCCGCTCCGGGACGGGGAGGGCAAAATTACCGGCGTTACCGGGACAGCCTTCGACGTGACCGAACGGAACCGTGCGGAGGAGGCGCTCCGGGAGAAGACGCACGAACTGAAGAAACGGATGGACGAACTCCGGTGCCTGTACACCATCTCGCACCTCGTCGAGGTTCCGGGAATAACGCTTGAAACGCTCCTGCAGGCGGTTGCCGATTCCCTTCCCCTGGGCTGGCAGTACCCCGACGATACCGAGGTACGGATCACCGTCTACGGCCGGAACTACTACCGGGGCGATCCGGGAGAGACCCCCTGGAAGCAGAGCAGCCCGATCGTCGTCCGCGGCGTGCGGGTTGGCGAGGTTGAGGTCCGGTATCTCGTGGAGGTTCCGGAGGGGGCCGAAGGGCCGTTCCTGCCGGAAGAGCAGATGCTGCTTGACTCCGTCACAAGGCGGCTCGGCCGGATCATCGAACGGCTGCATGTGGAAGAGGCGCTTGAGGAGAGCGAGGAGAAGTTCCGGGGGATCGCCCAGCGGAGTTTCGATCTCATCGTTACGTCGTACCTGGCCGACGGGCTGAACTACGTCTCGCCGGCGATGGAGCGGATACTCGGGTACTCTCCCGAAGAGATGGTAGGAACGGAATGGGAGGATTACATTCTCCCGTCAAGCCTTCCTGCCTGGGAAAAGGGGTGCCGGAAGGTGCTCCGGGGCGAGCAGGTCGAGAGGCTCCAGGTCGAGGTCAGGCGGAAGGACGGGGAGACCGTCATACTGGAACTGAACGAGTCGCCGATCGTCGAGAAGGGGGTGATCGTGGGGTTCCAGGCTATCGGCAGGGATATCTCCGAGCGGATCCTGTACGAGCGGCTCCGGGAGCAGGCGTTCGATATGACCGAGCGCAACATCGCGCAGTTCGCCGTCCTTGCCGACCATGTCCGCCACCCGCTCCAGGTGGTCATGGGGGTTGCGGACCTGCTCGACGACGAGGTGACCGCAGAAAAACTCCGGGAGCAGGTCCGGAGGATCAATGTGCAGATCAACCGGTTGGACCGGGAATGGATGGAGTCCCGGAAGATCCGGGAGTTTTTGAAGCGATACGAACTCTGAGTGCCGTAGCAGGCATTTGGGGAGTTTCGTCCCCTACGCAGGGGAACGTAATTGACTGTACAACACCGTTACTCAAATTTCCACTTGGCTCGATTGGAGAGCACCGGGTGCTGGATGGGTTTCAGGTGGCGACAAACGCAAAACGACCTGAGAGCGGAGAAAAATCCCCATGCAGTGGACCGTGGGAGTATCGCCGTGGGGGGAACGACTGTCCGAAGGATGCGATGGCCCGCAGGGCCGGAGCTTGAGAAACCCGAAGGGTTTCGGACAGAAGTTCGAGCACCGAAGGTGCGAATTGGAGACAGGGGAGGGGGGCGAGCCCCCCTCCCCGTCAGCCCCTCGAAGAACTTCGTTCTTCTCGAGCTCCTGCCCTCCGGCCAGTCGC
>NZ_DAFZ01000058.1:0-4439 GCF_002498065.1 Methanoculleus sp. UBA208
GTGTCGGCGTTGGTGTCGGCGTCGGCGACGCGGTCGTGGTCACCATCGGGGTCGCCACCGTCCCGGTCGTTACCGGAGATCTCTGGGAAACAATCGGCGCTTTCGAGGGTTTGGCAGGAGGTGCCGTGGGCGCGGGCGTCGGGGTTGCGGTCGGTGTCGGCGTCGGCGTGGGCTCCGGCCCCAGTCTCACCGCCCAGGCGTCCATATTCACCGATCCTCCCCTCTCCGTGGCGTTGAAGGTCCCTGCGAAGACGTGCTCCCCGGCGGCGACCTCGAGAACCGAGGCGGCCCGATCGCCGGGATTGTGCCCCCCGAAGATCCTGCTCCACGCCACCGCTCCTTCGGCGTCGGTCTTAACAAGCCAGGCATCGGTGTCATCCAAACCGGAGTAGCCCGTCTCCCCGGCGAAGAGGTAGCCGCCGTCCGCGGTCTCGACGACGTCCGCCGCCGACTCGTCCACGCCGAAGTCCCCGTAGATCCAGTTCCAGACGATATCCCCGTCAGCCGTGAGCTTGATGAGGAGGGCGTCGGTATCGACCGTTTCGTTATCAGGCCTCTCCGTGAACGTGCCGGCGACAAGCAGGTTGCCGTCCGAGGTGTTGATCACCGCCCGGCCGGCGTCGTCGTCGGGGCTGCCGAACGTCCGGTTCCAGACCTCCGTACCCGACTCGTCCAGCCTGATCACCCAGACATCGGCCATGCCCGCTCCCGAGGACTCGGTGCTGCCGGCAACGGCGAAACCGCCGTCGGGAAGCCGGGTGACTGCGTTCGCCCTGTTGTTCCCCGCTCCGCCGAACGTCCGGTTCCAGATTTCCGTACCCGACTCGTTCAGCCTGACCACCCAGGCGGCGGATTCGTTCGCTCCCAGGGGCGAGGTGGTGCCGGCGAAGACGTAACCGCCGTCATCGGTCCCGATAACCGCGTTTGCCGAGGCATTGACGTCCGGGCCGCCATAGGTCCGGTTCCAGACCTCGCCGCCCGAGGGATCTATCTTCACGATCCAGGCATCGGTATCCGCCCGCGTCCCGTTCGTGACGAGGGTGAGGTTCCCGGCGAAGAGGAGGCCGCCGTCAGCGGTCCGGACGATGGAGCGAGCGGTGTCGGCCTCCTCCCCGCCATAGGTCCTGTTCCACTCCTCGGTGCCTTCCGGCGTCAGCCTGCTCACCCGGGCGTCCGTCTTTCCCCCTCCGGGCGACGCCGTCTCCCCGGCAAGGAAGAATCCGGCTCCTCCGGGGTCCGGCACGATTGCGTATCCCGCTTCCCAGGCCTCCGGTCCCCCGTAGGTCCGGTTCCAGATAACAGTCGAGTCTCCTGCCTGCGCCCCCGCGACTGCGATGAGCGCGAGTGCCGAAAGGAGTATGATCCCGAAATAAGTCCTGCATTGCATGGTTTACCTCTCCCCATATCCACCCCGGGAATGTGCTGCGGTCCGTGCCGGGGACCGCAGGAAGTCTTCAATCTCCCGGGGTTTACGGCGAACCGCCGAACACGGGTTTATCGTTGAAGGGCAGGTCTCCTGCAGAGATCCCCGGTCCCGCAGCACCGCGGGGCCTGCACTTCAATAGCACCATTATTATAATAATATTATTTCAAAACCCTGTTGTGGCAGTGGTTCGAGATTGCCCGCCGTCCCGGAGCCGTGCATGCGCGATCCGCTCCTCCCCGGGAGGAGCGGAGGTACGCCGGTCCGGTTGCCCCCCGGCTTCCGTTCGGGGACATGGCCCGGCCCTACGGCTGCAGTGGTCCCGGTGACCCTGCCCCACAACCATCAATACGCTTATGAACAAATCCTTGATAGGAGACCCGTATGAAACTCTTGCTTGCGATTGCACCGGAACGGTTCAGGGACGAGGAACTGGAGGTCCCGAAAAAGGCCTTTGAAGAGGTGGGGATCGACGTGGATATCGCCTCTACGGTCGCCGGCACGTGCACGGGGATGCTGGGGTGCACCGCGGAGGCGGCCATGACGTTTGACGACGTGAACCCCGACGATTACGCCGGGATCGTGGTTGTGGGCGGAAGCGGTTCGGAGGACCACCTCTGGGGGAGCGAGAACCTCATCGCCGCCGTCAGGGCGTTCTTCGAGCAGGGCAAGGTCGTCGCCGCCATCTGTCTCGCGCCGGTCGTGCTGGCACGGGCAGGTATCCTCGCCGGACGGCAGGCGACGGTATACGCGAGCCCGGCGGCGGTGCAGGAGATGAAGAAGGCGGGAGCAAACCTCCTCGATATTCCCGTCGTCGCCGACATGCAGGTCGTGACCGCGAACGGACCCGGAGCCGCCGCACAGTTCGCCGACACCATCATCACGAAACTCGAATGCTGAACGATGCAGAAGGCGGCAAAGTGACCCGGGCGGACTGCACCCTGGTGATCCCCGCATACAACGAAGAACGGCGGATTCGGTCGCTTCTTAAAGACATTGCGGGCTTTGCCGGCGAACTCGTCTTCGTCTGCGACGGGACCGATGCCACCCCGGAGATAATCGGTGCGTTCGCGGACGATCATCCCTCGCTTTCCATCCGGTGCCTGACGTTTCCGGCCCGGCTCGGAAAAGGGGGAGGCGTCGTTGCCGGCATGAGGGCGGCAGCCACGCCCTTCGTCGGCTACATGGATGCGGACGGCTCGACGTCCCTGTCCGAGATGGAGCGCCTCTTCGACTGCCTCGCGACCGCGGACGGCGCCATCGGTTCGCGCTGGGTCCCCGGCTCGGTCCTCACCGTGCGGCAGGGCTTCCGGCGTCGGGTCGAGAGCCGTCTCTTCAACCTCCTGGTCAGGGCACTCTTCGGGCTCGACTACCGGGACACCCAGTGCGGTGCGAAGGCCTTCCGGAAGGAGGCGCTCGATGCGGTTCTCCCCTTCATCCGGTCGACCGGGTTCGAGTTCGATGTCGAACTCCTCTGGCGGCTGCGCCGGGGCGGCTACCGGGTGGTAGAGATCCCGATCACCTGGGAGAACCGGGACGAGTCGAAGGTGGCGACGTCGGACGCGAAGGCGATGCTGATGGGGATGATCCGGCTCCGGTTCGGGTGAGGGTCTCCAAGGGCGCAGGCGTACCTTCGCGGCTCCCACCCTTTGCGTTCTTCGCGGCTTCGCGTGAGACCTGCTGCTGTCCCTGTACTGTTGCTTCACGCGAAGACGCGAAAATACGCGAAGTGCGACGTTCCAACGGAATGCGACGGGCCGAATGCGACTGGCCGCAGGGCCAGAGCGTGAGCACCGTCAGGTGCGAAGGGTCGGAGCTTGAGCACCGAAGGTGCGAGGAGAGTTCATAAATTACCGCAAGGACTTCTCGTCTTCGAAGACCACAGGTCTTCTCAAGCTCCGGGTGTTCCATCCGTCGCTCTTCGCGTGAGACCAGACCAGTTTTCCACGCAGGAACAAACCGCCGGGTTTTAAGGCTCTCCGGGTGAACGGATTTTTGCAGGAGCGCGGGTCACGGTGTTTGAGAAGACGATCTTTGTGGAAGAGATCAACGGGGGCGTGCAGGTCGACGCGCCTTTCGTGGTGGATGCTGCAGGATTGAGGGAGAAACGGGACGGCGGCAAGTATATCCAGCTCACCATCTCCGATAAGACCGGCCGGGAAACCTGCAAGGTATGGGGAACGCCTGAATATAGCGCAGAGCAGATCGAGGCGTTCTGCCACGCGATCCGGCCCGGCGAGGTCTACCGTATCCAGGGATACGCGAAGGTCTTCAACGGCGCCTGCGAGGTCAACGTGAACGACGGGATCGCAAGCCTCGAAGCCCCGGTGCCTCCGGACGTGTTCGACCCGTCCATGTTCGTCTATGCACCCGTCGACTGCGACGGCGTCCGGCGGGGGCTGGCCCGTATGACCGCGAAGATTGAAGATCACGGCATATCCTCCCTCGTCTCCGCGGTCATGGACAGCACCCGGGGGTTCCTCGACGCTCCCGCGGCCAAACGCCATCACCACGCCTACATCGGCGGCCTTGCGGAGCACACCCTCGAGACCGCGGAGATTGCGCTCTCCCTTGCGGGCACCGTCAGCCGGGCCGGGATGGATACCGACGTGCTGCTTGCAGGAGCCCTTCTCCACGACGTCGGGAAAGCGGCCTGCTTTTGCCGCCAGGGATTCTCGTTCGTCGCGCTCCCGGAATACACCCTCGTCGGGCATACGGCGCTTGGAGCGGCGGCACTCATGAAGCATTCCGCCGGTGTCGACCCCACACGGTTTGCACACATCCTCCATATCGTGATGGCGCACCACGGCCCCCACGGCGAGGTCCAGCCCCGGACCCCCGAGGCCTGGGCGGTTCACTTCGCCGACAACGCGAGCGCCTTCCTCCGGGGGGTCTCGGACGACGCCGCCGATCTCGCGCCGGGAGAGGCGCGGCAGGGAGCACGGACACAGACGCAGGTCTACCGGTTCTGAGGGTGAGGTTGCCCCAAAACCTCTTTGCCGGGAGGGGGACACCC
>NZ_DAFZ01000058.1:4769-9379 GCF_002498065.1 Methanoculleus sp. UBA208
TCCCTCCCCCGCGTGGCGATATGCGACTGGCCAAAGGGCAGGAGCAGGAGCACCGAAGGTGCGACTCCCGGTGGAAAGCCGTTTCACCCTTCTGCTCTGAATATGGTTCAGATGGTAGAGTCCTCGAGGAAAGGCTCCGATAAGGGACACTGAAGGTTCATAGATCTTTTTAGGACAACCTCCCAGTTAGGACATGCGATGTCTACCGGCGTAAACCATATGGCGCTATATCAAAAATGCCCGCAATAATTGCCGCGTTTCAAGAATACTCTATTATCCTTTGAGTATATGGCCTTTCCGATCCCTCCCGGCGGACCGGAACACACCGCCTGCAAAAAAGGGTTACGATTCCTTCAGGTACGCCTCGGGATCCCGCTCGAAGAGTTTCTTGCACCCCGGGGCGCAGAAATAGTAGGTCTTGCCCTGATACTCGGCGGTGTACTTCGCACTCGCCTCGTCGACGTCCATCTTGCATACCGGATCAACTGCCACGTGCATCAGCCTCCGCTAAGGTTCCTCTCTTCGCCGGAGGTATATAAGTCTTGAGCAATAGCGAGAGCGAGACGACCGTCACCGACGAGAGCGCCATCGCGAGCGCCGCAAGTTCCGGCCGGAAGGTGATGCCGAAGAAGGGGTAGAGCACGCCCGCGGCGAGGGGGATGAGGGCTGAGTTGTAGGCAAACGCCCAGAAGAGGTTCTGCTTGATCCGGCTCATCACCTTCCGGGAGAGTTCGACAGCCGCGACGGCGTCGACGAGGTCGTCGCGGATGAGGACGATATCCCCGCTCTCGATGGCGACGTCGGTCCCGCTCCCGATGGCGATCCCGACGTCAGCCTGCGCGAGCGCCGGGGCGTCGTTGATCCCGTCGCCCACGAACGCCACGACCTCGCCTCGGTCCTGGAGCTCCCGGACTTCCAGCGCCTTCTCCTGCGGCAGCACCCCTGCATGGACGTCATCGATCCCAACCTCGCGGGCGATGGCGTTCGCCGTCCGCTCGTTGTCGCCGGTGATCATCGTCACGGTAAGACCCATCTTTTTCAGTTCCGCAATGGCGCCCTTCGTCGTCGGCTTGAGGGTGTCGGCAATGGCGAGGATGCCCGCAAGGTCGGCCCCGGCGGCGACCAGGACGGCGGTCTTCCCCTCGTCCTGGAGGGCGGTAATCCTGCTCTCCGCCTCCGGCGGGACGGCGATGCCGTGCTCTTCGAGGAAGGGCTGGTTCCCGATAAGGACCTCCGTACCCTCCACCACGGCGCTGACCCCCCTGCCGCCGAAGGTGGTAAACCGCTCCGACTCAGGGACCGTGATGCCGGCGCTCTCTGCCCGCCGCACGACCGCCGCCGCAAGCGGGTGCTGCGAGTTCCGCTCGACCGCCGCGGCGACCGCAAGAAGCCGGTCCTCCGGCACCGCGAGCGCCACGATGTCGGTGACGTCCGGTTTGCCCCGGGTGAGCGTCCCGGTCTTGTCGAAGACGATCGCGGTCAGTTTTTCGGAGATCTCGAGCGCCTCGCCGTTGCGGATCAGCAGTCCGAGTTCGGCGCCCCGGCCGATCCCGACGGTCACGGCGGTCGGGGTGGCGAGGCCCAGCGCACAGGGGCAGGCGACGACCAGGACGGAGATCAACACCGTGAGCGAGAAGAGAAGCGATGCACCGGCCCCCACGTACCAGACGAGGAAGGCGGCGGTTGCGATCGCGAGCACGGCCGGGATGAAGTAGGAGACCGCGACGTCGGCGATCCGCTCCACAGGCGGTTTCGAGCCCTGGGCGTCCCGGACGAGCCTGATGATCTGCGACAGCACCATATCCTTCCCGATCTTCTCCGCCCGGACCCGGAGGACGCCGTTCACGTTCAGGGTGCCGCCGACGACCTCGTCGCCCTCCTTCTTGTCCGCCGGGATGGGCTCGCCGGTGATCATCGACTCATCAACGGAACTCTCGCCGCCCACGACCGTCCCGTCCACCGGCACCTTCTCACCCGGCCGGACCAGGAGGACGTCGCCGACGGCCACGTCCTCGACCGGAACCTCGACCTCCCGGCCGTCCCGGAGCACCGTCGCGGTCCGGGGCCGGAGACCGACCAGTTTCTTGATGGCCTCGGACGTCCTCCCCTTGGCCCGGGCCTCGAGGTACCGCCCGAGCGTCAGGAACGAAGCGAGCATCACCGCGGTGTCGTAGAAGTTGAAGTCCGGGGTGAGGACGATCTGAAACGTCCCGAGAAGGCTTGCACCGTAGGCGACGCCGATGCCCATCGCGTACATCACGTCCATCGTCAGCGCCCGGTTCCGGAGCGCGGCGGCGGCCGCCCTGAAGATAGGGGCGCTGACGTAGAGAAAGACCGGGAGGGTGATGACCAGCATGACGAGGTTGACCGGGACCGGGAGGGCGGCCGCCCCAGGCATACCGAAGAGCATGTAGAGGAAGAGCGGGATGCTCACCGCGAACCCGACGGTAAACCGGCGGAACTTGTCCCGGAGGTCCTCCTCCCGCATCCGGGTCTCGACGTCTTCGGAAACCTCTTCCTCGAGCCCCAGGTACTGGTAGCCGGCATCCTCGACGGCGGCACGGATATCCGATGTGGTGACGAGCGCGGGATTGTAGACGACGTGCGCGTTCTCGTTCGCAAGGTTGACCCGGGCCTCGTAGACCCCGTCGAGGTCGGCAAGCGAGGCCTCGATCACCTGGGCGCAGCTCGCGCAGACCATCCCCCCTACCCGGACGGTAGCCTCGTTCCTGATAACCCCGTAACCGGCGTCGCCGACCGTCCGTTCGAGGTCGGCGAGGGTGGCTTTCGTCGGGTCGTACTCGACGGTGGCGGTCTCGTCCGCGAGGTTGACACGGGCATCGTAGACGTCGTCCCGGTCCTGGAGGGCTCGTTCTATGTTGAGGGCGCAGGACGCACAGTGCATCCCGGAGATCTTCAGTTCCGCCTTCTTCTTCCCCTCCGGCATGATATTCAACTTACCGTGCAGGGTTAAATACCCGTAACTTCCGGGCCACGGTTGTGCGATCACTCCCGGGAACGGCCCGGTTCCCCACCAATTTATGCGATGGTTTTTATACACAAGGTTATTATACTCTCAGCCGGTTACAAACGCCGTATCCAGAGGTGATTGTGGTGCAGAGAAGGGATATTACGACGGAGAGATCGCAGGAGGAGAAGCGGTATGATGTCAGCCGTATGGCATCGACGCGCGATATCGACGGCCTGACCGACGCGATGCGGAGCGGCGATCCGGAGGTCCGCCGGAGCGCCGCCCTCGCCCTTGGCACGCTCGGGGAATGGAGGGCGATCGACCCGCTCATCCGGGCGCTCGGCGACCCGGTGCAGGCCGTCCGGGAGGGGGCGGCTAACGCGCTTGTCATGGTCGGGACACCGGCGGTCGAACCGTTGATCGACCTCCTCGAGCGTCCCGGCGTTGCGGCAGGCTACGAAATACCGAGGGAAGCGCCCGGAGAGGGGATCACCCAGGTCGATCTCCTCGGGGGGCCCGATGACATACCGCCCGCGAAAAGGAGGCTCCGGCACACGGCGGGCATTGTCCAGCACGACGCGTTCGGCGGACCGGAGGATATCCGGGAGGCGGGGGCAGGAAGAGCCCGCGACGAGGAAGAAGGCCTCGCCCAGCACGACGCGTACGGTGGGCCGGAGGATCTCCGGAGGGCGGGAGGCAAGGTATCCCGCGACACTGAGGGTGAGATCACCCAGCACGACCTCCTCGGCGGCCCGGGGGATGTCGGGACGAGAAAACCCCTCCGGCACCCCGAGCTTGCACAGCACGACCTCTTTGGCGGTCCGGAGGGCGCGAGGGAGCACGAGGCTCTCTTCCCCGGAGCGAGGAGGGCGGGTGTCGTGACGGAGGGCGTTCCCCCGGGCCGGGGACTGCGGCGGGCCTATGCCGCCGTCATCCTCGGCGAGATCGCCGATCCGCGGGCGGAGGGTGCCCTTGCCCGGTCGGTCTCCGATACCGATCCCGCCGTCCGGAGGGCGGCCGAGGACGGGATGGCACGGTTCCGGGAAAGAAGGGGCGAGGCCACGCCAGTCCCGCCGGCGTCCCGCTGATGCCGGGACAGACCACTCAATTTTTCCGGTTCTCCGGCCGGGTAGCTCCTGCCGGAGAAGGTTATTATATCGGGTAGGCATCATACGCCGGGTTTGGAGGCGAAAAGATTGCAGCAAGAGAGCGATCCTGCAAAAAGGCAGCAGGGTGAAAAAAGGTTCAACATCGATCTTTTACGGGCCGAAGAAGATGTAGGCGGCCTGATCGAAGCGCTAGGGAGCGATGACGGCCTGACGCGCCAGCGGGCCGCCCTGGCGCTCGGGGACTTCGGCGGCGCTGAGGCGGTCGGCCCGCTCATCCGGGCGCTCGGCGACCCGTTGACAGCGGTTCGGGAAGCGGCGGCGGACTCGCTCACCCTGCTTGAGGGGGCGGCGGTCGGGCCGCTGGTGGAACTCATCGAGAACCCGGAGGCGTCGGGAAGGTACGAGGAGACGACGGCTGCCGGGGGCCCGGCGACCGTAACCGGACCCGGGGGCAGGACCTGGGAGATCGAGACAGGGAGGGGACTCCGACGGGTCTATGCGGCTGCCATCCTCGGCGAGATCGCCGATCC
>NZ_DAFZ01000058.1:9678-9907 GCF_002498065.1 Methanoculleus sp. UBA208
TCCTCGGCGAGATCGCCGATCCTTCCGCGGTGGAACCCCTCGTCCGGGCGCTCCACGACGAGCATGACGACCTCCGGTGCCAGGCATCGGGAGCCATAGCGAAGTTCGGCCCCGGAGCGGTGGAGCCGCTTGCCGCGATGCTCGGCGACCCGGACCCGAACGTCAGGATCGTCGCGGCCGGCGTCCTCGGGGATACCGGGGAGGCGTCCGCGGTGGAGCCGCTCATCGG
>NZ_DAFZ01000058.1:10204-10700 GCF_002498065.1 Methanoculleus sp. UBA208
CCGCGGTGGAGCCGCTCATCGGTGCGCTCCATGACAGGAACGACGACGTCCGGGGCGCGGCGGCGGGCGCCCTCATCCGGATGGGCGATGCCGCGGTCGACCCCCTCATCGGGGCGACGAAGGATGCCGACCGGAACGTCCGGCTCTACGCGGCGGGAGCGCTCAAGTACATCGGCGACCCGAGGGCGATCGACGCGCTCCGGGCCCTCGCCCTGGACGAGGATAAGGATGTGAGGAGCGTCGCGGAGGACGCGATCGATAAGATCCAGATGATCCGGGGCGGGGGGATGGCGGAGCCGTCGCCGCCGACGTCGAGGTGATCGAACCCATCTACTTTTTGTCTGGAGATGACCGGAGTGGGGGACTCCTGTTTCCAGACGAGGTATAGGGGCCAGCGGGGGTGGATGAAGCAAGTTACGACGTTGGTAAGTCGTTGTGTGGCTGACAGAACGGCCGGGGCTGTGAAAAATCCCGGTACACTGGACCGTGGGAATAT
>NZ_DAFZ01000058.1:11070-11351 GCF_002498065.1 Methanoculleus sp. UBA208
GCCTTGTCCCCTCCCCCTCGTGGCGATATCCAATTGAAAGCCGTGCACGGGGTTGTGACCGGTTGGAAAGTTGGAGTTCGAGAAGTGATCAGACCTCCCAGCGGCCCCCATAGAACAGTCCCGATAAGATGAATTATCCGCCTATCCCCTTCTCCGCACCCGCACCGACTCCGCGTGGGCGTGGAGCCCTTCCGCATCGGCGATCGTCTCCACCACGTCGCCGATTGCCTCGAGGCCCTCCCGCGTGATCACCTGGACAGTCGAGCGCCGGCAGAAGTGGT
>NZ_DAFZ01000058.1:11651-66340 GCF_002498065.1 Methanoculleus sp. UBA208
GTCGAGCGCCGGCAGAAGTGGTTCACGTCGAGCCCCGAGTAGAGGCTGGCGTACCCCGCCGTCGGGAGAACGTGGTTCGTCCCCGACGCGTAGTCGCCGCAGGCCACCGCCGC
The DNA here is from genome assembly GCF_002498065.1 of Methanoculleus sp. UBA208. Taxonomy (GTDB): domain Archaea; phylum Halobacteriota; class Methanomicrobia; order Methanomicrobiales; family Methanoculleaceae; genus Methanoculleus. The sequence continues at coordinate 11,765 of NZ_DAFZ01000058.1, forward strand.
GTAGGGGCCGACGAATATCGACCCGGCGCTCCGGATGCGGTTGATGACGGCAAGCGGGTCGGCCACCTGGATCGAGAGGTGCTCGGGGGCGATTCCGTCGACCGTCGCCGCGGCCTCGTCGAGGTCGGCGGCGACGATGTAGCCGGAGTTTTCAAGGGCTTTTGCGATGATATCCCGGCGCTCTGCGCTCGCTGCCATCCGCTTCACCTCGGCCCCGACCGCATCCGCAATGGCCGCGTCGGTCGTCACCAGGACGCAGGCGGCGTTCGGGTCGTGCTCGGCCTGGGCGAGGATATCGGCCGCGATGAAGGTCGGGTTCGCCGTGCCGTCCGCGAGGATCGCGATCTCGCTCGGCCCCGCCGGGAAGTCGATCTCGGCCTCGTCACGGAGCAGCATCTTCGCCGCGGTGACGTAGACGTTGCCCGGGCCGACGATCTTCTCCACCCGCGGGACCGTCTCCGTCCCGAGCGCCATCGCCGCGATCGCCTGGGCGCCGCCGACCCGGTAGACCTCATCGACCCCGGCGATGTCGAGCGCGACGAGCGTGATCGGGCTCGTCGGCGGCGGGGTGCAGCAGCAGATCTCCGCGACGCCCGCGACCTTTGCCGGGACCGTACACATCAGCGCCGTCGAGGGGTAGGCCGCCCGCCCGCCGGGAACGTAGGCGCCGATACGGGAGAGCGGCGTCGTCCTGACGCCGAGGGTGATCCCGGGCTCCACCTCCTGCAGCCAGAGATCGCGCCCGCGCTGCAGCTCGTGGAACCGGCTGATCCGTGCCTCGGCCTCCACGAGGCTCTCGACCAGCTGCGCATCCACCTCGTCGTAGGCCGCCTCCCGCTCCTCGTCGGAGACGGCGATCTCCTCGAGATCGATGCCGTCGAACTTCATCGTCAGGTCGAGCAGTGCGGCGTCGCCCTCCGCCCGCACCCTTCCGACGATCTCAGAGACCGGTCCCTTCACCCGGTCGATGCCCGACCGCCGTCCGGCGATCCAGGTCTCGATATCCAGCGCCTGCCACATGAGGAAAAGAATCGGCGGGCGGGAGCGTTAAGGTTTCGACCACGCCGGCGACCGGGGCCCGGGAAGGAGCCCATTAACATTCCGCCCAGGATAGCTATATATCCGAGGATGCCCCCCCTAACGCGCTGCTATGAAGGTGAATACGACTCATCCGGCGGCAGGCATCATTGCGATCCTGCTCATTCTCGCCCTCTCCGCGGGATGCACGAGTCCGGCGCCGGGCGGAAACGAGACGCCGACCGGCACGGCGACGACCGCTCCCGCCGGCGGCGCGAACGTCCTGCGGATCGCCACCACGACAAGCCTCGAGAACGCCGGGCTGCTCGCGGAGCTCGAACGGGTCTACGAGAACGAGACCGGGGTTGACCTCCAGTTCATCGCCCAGGGCACGGGGCAGTCCATCGATTCCGCCAGGCGCGGCGATGTGGACATGGTGCTCGTCCACGCCCCGGCGCTTGAGCAGCAGTTCGTCGACGACGGTTATGGTATCAATCCGCGGTGCATCGCCTACAACTACTTCATCATCGTCGGGCCCGCGTCCGATCCGGCGGGGATCGCGAACATGAGCCCGGTGGAAGCCTTCCAGACGCTCTACGCGGCCGGGACGAACGAAACGGCGGGCGTCGCCTTCGTCTCCCGCGGCGACAACTCCGGGACCCATGCCCAGGAGAGGGCGCTCTGGGAGCAGGCCGGCTACAACTACACACAGGAGATCCGGGACTCCGGGGCCTGGTACGTCGAGGCCGGCAAGGGCATGGGCGACACCTTGATCCTTGCAAACGAGCAGCAGGCATACACGCTCTCCGATGAGGGAACTTATCTCTCGTTTGCCGACCGTCTCGATTTGGTGCCGGTCGTCGCCGAGGGCGCGGAACTCCTGAACCGCTACAGCGCGATTGCCGTCAACCCCGAGATGCACCCGGACGTGAACGCAGAGGGTGCCGCTGACTTCATCAACTGGCTCATCTCGGACGAGGCGAAGCAGATGATTGGCGAGTTCGGCACCGAGGAGTTCGGCAAACCGCTCTTTACACCGCTCTACGCACCCGAGTGCACCGAACCCCCGTTCAACTGCACCTGTGCGGAGCCGGTACCCGTGACGGCATAAAGCAGGTATCGAGGAAAGATAGGGGAGATGTGGGTGAGGTGATTGGCGGAGTGGCGGAAGGTGAGGGCGCGTGGTGAACGGGAACCCGATCATCGAGGGGTTCGTCGAGGCCATCGAGCTCATCGTCACCCTCGACCCGCAGGTGGTGGAGATCACCATCCGCTCGCTCTACATCTCCCTCACCGCCACCTTCTTCGCCTCCCTGATCGCCCTCCCAATCGGGGCGCTCATCTACTTCTACGAGTTCAGGGGAAAGCATGCGGTCGTCTCCACGTTGCAGACGCTCTACGCGCTCCCCACGGTCATCGTGGGCCTGATCGTGTTCCTGCTCCTCTCCAACATCGGCCCCTTCGGGTTCCTCCGTCTCCTCTACACGCCCGGCGGCATGGTCGTCGCCCAGACGATCCTCATCATCCCGCTCCTCATGGGGCTGACGGTCTCGGCGCTCTCCGGGATCGACCGGGACAAGCGCTACACGATCACCGCGCTCGGCGCGAACAGGCTCCAGACTGTCGTGACCATCATCGCGGAGGCCCGATTCGCGGTCATGGCCGGCGTCCTCCTGGGCTTCGGGCGGGCGATCGCCGAGGTGGGGACGGTGATGATCGTCGGCGGCAACATCCGGGGCGCCACCCGCGTCCTCACCACCGCTATCGCACTCAACACGTCGATGGCAGACTACTCCCTCTCGATTGCACTCGGGATCATTCTCCTCGGGGTGGCGCTCGGGGTGAATATCGCCCTATCTCTCGTGCAACGGCGGTGATACCATGGCGATCATCGAAGCACACGACATCAGAAAATCCTACGGCAATTTAGAAGTCCTGCACGACGTCGACCTCTCGGTCCGGGAAGGGGAGATCCTTGGGCTTATCGGGCCGAGCGGCTCCGGGAAGAGCACGCTCCTGCGGATCCTCGACCTGATCGAGCCGCCGAGCGGCGGGGAACTCTCGGTCTTCGGCATCGATGCGGTCGAGGAGCGCGGCCGCTGGCTCGACCTCCGCCGCCGGATGGGGATGCTCTTCCAGAGACCGATCGTCTTTAACGCATCCGTTTACGACAACGTCGCGATGGGGCTGCGCTACCGCCGTGCTCGCGGCGCCGATATCGACCGGAAGGTGAAGGAAGCCCTCGAAGCCGTCGGGCTCTCCCGCTACGTCAGGAGCCGGGCGACCGATCTCTCCGGCGGCGAGCAGCAGCGGGTGGCGTTATCAAGGGTGCTCGTGACCGAGCCCGAAATCCTCTTCCTGGACGAGCCGACGGCGAACCTGGACCCGGGCTCGACCGCCACCATCGAGGCGATCGTAACAAGCCTGAACCGCGAGGCCGGTATGACCGTTCTCATAAGCACCCACGACCTCATGCAGGGGCAGCGTCTCGCTCACCGGGTCGGGGTGATGATCGAGGGCACGATCGCCCAGACAGGGCCTTCACGCGAGATATTCCACGAGCCCACAGACCTGAGGATCGCCCGGTTCGTGGGCGTCCAGAACATCATCCCCGGCCGGGTCGTCTCCCGGAGAGAGGGGCTCACCGTGGCGGAGGCGAGAGGCAAACAGATCCTCTCGGCGACTCCCCCGCCGGGCGAGGAGGTCGAGATGGTCATCCGGGGCGAAGACGTCTCCCTGCACCGGCGAGAGCCCGGCTTCGAGGAGGCGGAGAACCTCTTCCCCGCCACGGTTACCGCCATCGAGCCCACGGCCCCGTTCGTGAACGTGACGGTGCACTGCGGGTGCGATCTCGTCGCACTGGTGACCGCGAGGAGGGCGGAGACCCTCGGCCTTCACGACGGCATGCAGGTCTGGGTCTCCATCCAGGCGAAGGCGGTCCACCTGATCCCCCGGAGCGGGGCGGGGTGAAGCGCTGAATCCCTTTCAGGGAGACATAGAAGTACCTGCCATTGACGATTCCCGCTATTTTATAGCCGCCGGGTCGGTTCGGGAGCGTCAGGAAAACCCGTTCATCGTCTTCAGCGAGAGGATCAGGCCGATGAGGGCGGCGGTGGCCGCGTTCGCCGCGACGATGGCAAGATCCGCTTTCACCAACCCGTAGGCGAGCCAGAGCAGGACGCCTGCGAGGAGGACGACGAGCATCGCAAGCGAGAGGTCGGCGGTCGACCGCGTGCGCCACGCCCGGATGACCTGCGGTGCAAACGAGAGCGTGGTGAGCGAGCCGGCGGCAAGACCGAGTGCGGTGACGGTATCCATGAGTCCGTCATCCATGTCCCGCCCGACCACATGAACCCTGGGGTTCCGGGTACCTTCAGGAGCCGGACTGTTGCCTGCTCCCCCACCGTTGCAGCACGTAGGCGAGGAGCATCCCGACGATGAACGCGACGGTGAGGCCGATCGCGAGAGTGAGGACGGCGATGGCTCCCGTGACCAGGTACGAATCCGTCTTCGCGCTGTGTTTCCCGAGCTCGAGCGCCACGAAGACCAGAAGCGCGCCGAAGACCCCGAGCGGGATGAGGGTCAGCACCTCCGGCGGGGCGAAGGCGACGGCGAATATGAGGATGAAGAAGCCGGCGACGATGTTCGCCCCGCCGGTCCTCGCGCCGAACCGGTACATGGCGGCAAGCCCCCCCGCGCCGTGGCACATGGGGAACCCCCCGAGCGGCGTCGAGACCAGGTTCATGGCGCCGATCGTCCGGGAGAGCCGATCGGGGTCCACGCCCTTCTTCGGGAAGAGGTCGTAGGTGAGGAGCGACGTGGCGAGGATGGCGTTTGCGAGGGTGAGCGGCACCTGCGGGAGGACGAGGTCCCAGGTGCCTGCGATGAAGTCCGCCGGTGTAGGGATGACAAGGGCGGGAAGAGGCATCAGGCGGAACGGCGGCATCCCCTGCACGGCGACACCGGCGGCAAGCCCGATGAGGAGGACCAGCAGGGCGGAGACGTCCGGGACCCGGGTCCGTTGCGATGCGATGAAGAAGAGAACGATGATCCCGATGGATATGGCTGCAACGAGGACGTCGGAGACGATGTAGCCGAGCGACGTCTTCAGGAGGAGAAGCGCAAGCCCTGCCTGGACGCCCCGGACGACGCTTTTCGGGATCCGGTCCCCGATCCAGGTCATGCCGCCGACGAGTCCGAGAAGGAGGAAGAGCGCACCGACGATGATCCCGGACGCCACGATCTCGCCGGCACAGAGCCCTTCGGCGATGACGATGGCGCCGATAGCCTTCATCGGCTCGATAGGGATCGGGAGGCGGTAGTAGAGTCCGGTGATGATGAACCAGGCGGCGAAGAAGAGGAAAAAGTGGCTGACGTTCACGTCCGGGCAGACGATGGCAACCCCGAGCAGGATGGGGAAGATGGTGCCGAAGTCGCCGACGGCTCCGGCGATCTCCTCGAGGGTGATCCGGATGCCGCCCTTCGCCGTTCCGGTGCTCTCCGCCATTGTCCAGTTCTCTTTATGTCTCGGTTCCCTTTTGGGGTTTTGGATGGGCGTTCCGGTATGTTCGGGCCCGGGACGTGAAATCCAATTACCATGCCCACTTAAATAACTGAGTTAAATTAAATGATTTAACCTGGTCCGACATGTAAACGTTTATTTTGCCCCCATGAGTGATTATTCTTATGAAAGCGCACCTGCTTCTCATTATTGCACTGCTTGTTGCGGCAACCGCCGCTTTCGCATGCGGATGTACCGGAACCACCGTAGATACGCCAGCGGATTCCGACACGACAAAGCCCGAACTGCTCGTCTACTGCGGCGCGGGCATGCGGGAACCGATGGACGAGATCGCGGCGGCCTTCACGAACGAGACCGGCATCCCGATCAACTACGTCTTCGGGGGTTCGAACACCCTGCTCACTCAGATGAACCTGACGAAGATGGGCGACGTCTACATGCCGGGAGCGACCGCCTACTTCGATTCGGCCCGCAACATGGGGCTGGTCGGGGACGAGTCCCTCGTCGTCTACCACGTCCCGGTCATCGCCGTCCCGAAGGGTAACCCGGCCGGGATCACGTCTCTTGAGGATCTGGCAAAACCCGGTGTCCGGGTGGTTCTCGGCGACAACCCCGCCACCGCCATCGGGAAGCTGACCGATAAACTCCTGGCGAAGAACAAACTGCTCGAGGATGTGGAGAAGAACGTCGTGGCCCGCGGCGGCACGGTGAACGAACTGCTGGTCTACATCTCCATGGGGCAGGCCGACGCCGGCATCATCTGGGAGGACCTCTACGTGCCGGAGAAGATGGACCTCATCGACATCCCGAACACGGAGAACCTGGTGAAGATCGTTCCCATCGGGGTGCTTACGTCTTCTGAGCACAGCATTGAAGCGGAACAGTTCACCGCGTTCGTCACCTCAAACGAAGGGAAGGCGATCTTTACCCGGCACGGTTTCGTCACCTACCCAAGCGACACCTACGCGGACGTCAAACCCTGATAGAACCGGAGAGGGAGAAGTCGTATGGAAGTCACCTGCCGGATCATCGGAACCATTCACTCGCCGTTTACCGATCAGGATACCACGCCAATCCAGAGCATCTTCTCTGAAGCAGAGGGGATGATCGAAGTCTTTCCCGAATACGCCGAAGGATTGCAGGGGGTCGAGGGATTCTCCCACATCATCCTCCTCTACCATTTCCACCGGGCCAACGGGTTCCGCCTGCGCGAGCGCCCGTTCGTCGACGGCAGCAAGGAGCGGGGGATCTTTGCCATACGCCACTTCAACCGCCCGAACCCGATCGGGATCTCCCTCGTCGAAGTCGCCTCCGTCGAGGGCAATATCGTCCGGGTCCGCGGAATCGACGTGCTGGACGGCACCCCGCTTCTCGACATCAAGCCCTACGTCCGCCAGTTCGATCACCGCGACGACGTCAGGAGCGGCTGGGTCGACGCGCGGCATATCGAGGAGGTGAAGGTCCGGAGTTTCTCCCCAAAAGACCTCCGGGAGCATGAGGAGACCTCATGAGTCGGCGTGATACTTCCCGTTTCCGGACGGCGACCGTCTTGGTCGCCCTTCTCATCGCCGCCTTCATCGTGCTGGTCCTCCTCGGGGTGGTCACCCACTCCCCGGCGAGCGTCCTTATCGAGTGCCTTCTCTCCGAGGAGATCCAGTTTGCCGTCAGGCTCTCGATCATCACTTCCGTCGTCTCCACGCTCCTCTGCATCCTGGTCGCCGTGCCGGTGGCCTATGCGCTCGCCCGCTACACGTTCCCGGGCAAATCCCTGATGAACATGGTGATGGACATCCCGATGGCACTCCCGCCGCTCGTGGCGGGCGTGGGGCTCCTGCTCTTCTTCGGTGTATCCCCGATAGGCAAATCGCTTGCTGCTGCGGGGCTCACCTTCGTCTTTACGCCGCTCGGGATCATCATGGCCCAGTTCTTCGTGAACCTGCCCTACATGCTCCGGGTGACCCGTTCGACATTCCAGGGCGTCAACCCCCGCTACGAGTACGTGGCAAAGACGCTCGGGTGCACCGACGCGCAGGCCTTCTGGCGGGTCACGCTCCCGATGTCCTCAAACGGCCTCCTTGCAGGGTCGGTGATCACCTGGTCGAAGGGGATCGGTGAGTTCGGCGCCGCGCTGATGCTTGCCGGCGCAACCCGGATGAAGACCGAGACGCTCCCGCTTTCGCTCTTCCTGAACATGTCCACCGGAAAACTCGAGTATGCTATCGCTGCGGCGACGATCCTCATCATGATCTCGGTCGTCTCGCTCTACGCCTTCGAGCGCTACGGCGGAGCCACGCACGTCTACTAGGAGGTTCAGCCATGCTTGTCATTGACTCCGTTTCTAAAAGCCTCGGGGAGTTTTCGCTCTCGAACGTCTCGCTCTCGGTCGAAGACGGGGAGTACTTCATCGTCCTCGGCCCCACGGGGGCGGGAAAGACGATCCTTCTTGAGACGATTGCCGGGATCTACAGCCCCGATGCGGGCAGGATCCTCTTGAACGGCCGGGACATAACGGACGTCCCCGCACGGGAGAGGAACATCGGCATGGTCTACCAGGACTACATGCTCTTCCCGCACCTGACCGTCGAAGCGAATATCGGTTTCGGGCTGAGATCCCGCCGCGCCGATCCCGCGTTCATCCGCGGGAAGGTCCAGGAGAGCGCGGATCTCTTAAACATCAGCCATCTGCTTCATCGCTACCCGGGAACACTCTCGGGCGGCGAGCAGCAGCGCGCGGCGATTGCCCGGGCGCTGGTGATGGAGCCGGAAGCATTGCTGCTGGACGAACCGCTCTCTGCGCTCGACGTGAAGACCCGCGAGAACCTGCGGGCGGAACTCGCCCGAATCCACGAGGCCACCGGGACGACGATCGTCCACATCACCCACAACTTCGAGGAGGTCTTCGAACTCGCCGACCGGGTGGCAATCATGCACGGCGGCAACGTGGTCCAGGTGGGGACGCCGGAGGAGATCTTCCGGAGGCCGAACTCCGACTTCGTCGCGGGATTTGTCGGGGTGGAGAACCTCCTCCGCGGAACAGGCTCGGTCGACGGAACGGTCGCGGTGGGGAATCTCCGGATACGTGCGGAGAACGGCATACCCGGTCCCGTCTCCGTTGCAATCCGGCCGGAGGAGATCCTGCTGTCGAAGGCGCCTCTGCCAGAGAACGGAAGAAACGTCGTCTTCGGCCGCGTGGATTCTGTGCGGCCGAACGGGGGGCTGGTCCGGGTCTTCGTCGACGCCGGAGTTCTGTTTAAGGTGACGCTGACCCGGCAGGGGTTCGAGGAGGCCGGCTTTGCCCCCGGCGACGCAGTCCACCTCGCCTTCCGGCCTTCGGCGGCCCACGTCTACCCTTCGGGAGAAGAAGAGGACTGAGCGGCGCGGATCTCGAGTGCCCTGAGAACCCCGGCACCCAGGACCTCTTTTGCGCGCTCGCCGTGCCGCTCCGCCATGACCGCGAGGAGACGTTCTGTCCCCGCGGCCGTGGTGGAGATGCCGACCCGCTCAGCCCGGCGGATCAGCCCGTCCCGCTCCATCTCCCCGAACCGGGGGAGGACATAGTAATGCGGGATCCCGAGATGCTCGGCAAGTTTCCGGGTCGTCGGGAACCGCAGCGAGATGCCGTCCGGAGAAAAGCCGACGGTCAGGCACCGGTCCTCTTCGAGGAGGATCCTGACGGCCGCATCGATTATTTCGTCGTGTTCGTGTGTGGACATCCGATCGTAGAAGTACTTGCGCCCGGCGCAAAAAAAGGAGGTCGGTCTGGTTATGCCGCTTCTGCCTTCATCTCGCCGCGTTCTTCTTCGGGCATCTCCTCGAGGTAGATAACCTCCGCTCCGATGTCCTTTGCAATCTGTTCGAGCTCGATCTTCCTGAAGTGAGTTCCCTCGACCTTCAGGTGCTTCGATTCCCCCTGCTCTTCAACGACGGCGACGACGCGGAACCGGGGCTGCTTCACGCCGGTGCCGACTTTCTGGCGTTCACGTACGTAAATTTTCATGTCTGTTTCCATCCCATACCAGTTGGTATACCAGCAGATATACAGCAAAGACACTTAACTTTTTCTATCATACAAGGAGTAGGGATTGTTACTATGGCAGAACGATTTGAGATGGACTCGAAATTGCGGGGCGAAAGCCTGGTCCGGCGGGGCCTGCTCCGCGAGACCAGAAGCGGCAAACAGGTCAGGGTCATGCCGGACCTGAACGTGATCAAGCTCGGCGGCTACGGCGTCATCGACTACGGGCGCGACGTGATCTATCCGCTGATCGAAGAGATCGGGGAACTCTCCAAAAACCACAAGGTGCTGGTCGCCACCGGCGGCGGCGCCCGGGTGCGGCACATCCTCGATGTCGGGATCGACCTCGGCATGCCGACGGGGGTGCTTGCGGAACTGGCAGGCAAGATCAGCGAGCAGAACGCGATCATGCTCTCGCTCCTCTTCTCGAAGTACAACGGTGTGAGGATCCATACCGCCGATTTGCTGAACCTTCCCTCGCTCATATCCCTCGGGATGCTGCCGGTCGTGCAGGGCACCCCGCCCTACGGGCTCTACGAGCACCCACCGAAACTCGGGAGCATCCCGCCGCACCGGACCGATACCGGCGCCTTCCTGATGGCGGAAGTGGTCGGCGCGAAGAACTGCATCCTCGGGAAGAACGTGAACGGCCTTTACACCGAAAACCCGTTCGTAAACCCCGACGCCGAGTTCATTGCCGATATCACGGCCGACGAACTCCTGGAGATGGATATGGAGGATATGGTGCTCGAACCGATGGCAGTCGAGTTGCTCCGGGATGCCTTCCATGTCAAGGAGATCAAGATCGTGAACGCCCACGTCCCCGGGAACATCACAAAAGCCATGAACGGGGAGCGGATCGGCACCATCATCCGGGCCTGACAGCCCCGGAATCAACCACTTTTCATTAACCGCTGAGAAGCCTTCATCTACCCGGGAAGCGGATATAGTACAGCAAACGAGCGATCCCATGACCATCTACCTTGGCATTGACGACACCGACACCCGCGAGTCCCGGGGAACCGGACGGCTCGCCCGCGCGATTGCAGCAGAACTCGCCCTGTCCTACACGGTGACGGGGGTGACCCGCCACCAGCTCTTTGTCCATCCCGCCGTCCCCTACACATCCCATAACAGTTCCGCGGTCATCCATATCCGGGATACCGGGAACGGGATCGCAGGCGAGGTATTCGCGGCGGCGAAGGAACTGATGCTCGCCGACTTCATCGACGGGAGCGACCCCGGGATCTGCGTCGCCGCCGACCGGGAGATCAAGAGCGACCTCTCTCTCTTCGGCTTCTCGGCAAAGACAAGCATCGTGACGCAGGATCAGGCACGAGGGCTCGCCCGGCAGGCGGGGGTCCTTCTCGAGGGGCTCGGCGGCACCGAAGACGGCATTATCGGCGCGCTCGCAGGCGTCGGGCTTGCGGCATCCGGCAACGACGGCCGGTTCATCCAGAAGGGAACGACCCGGGACCTTCGCGGTACCCAGACGGTCGCCGCAATCCTCGCCTCCGGCGTCGACCGGGTCATGACCCGGGACGGGACGGCGGTCGGGGAAGGCACTATCGCGCTCAGGAAATTCCCGAAGCCCGCCTGCGTCGAGGGAAAGGCGGTCCTTTTTGTCGAGGCGGACGGCGATGCCTACCGCGATATCGTGATGGGGTGACCCCGGAGCGGCCTGCCGGCCGCGGTCTCCCGATCATCCATAGAAAATCATTTACCTTTTTTAAAAACAACCAAGTTAACTTTATAAACCTAACTTAGAACCATAACCATTGCATTTAATTGTCCAAACCCCGACACTTGAATTGAGAGTTATGCAAAGAAGAACCCTTTTTGCCGTTGCGGCCGTAATGGTCGCCCTCCTGCTCATCTGCGGGTGTACCGGGACGACATCGGACCCGACTCCCGCAGAGAAACAGCAGCTTCGTATCGCCACGACGACGAGCCTCTATGACACCAAACTCCTCGAACGCCTCACCCCGATCTTCGAGGAGGAGTACAATGCTGAAGTGCTGATCGTCTCCGCCGGAACCGGCAAGGCGATCGAGTACGGGCAGCGGGGCGACGTGGACGTCCTGATGGTACACGACCGTGTGCGTGAAGACGCCTTCCTCGCCGACGGCTACGGTGTCAACCGGCGCGTGTTTGCCTACAACTACTTCGTCATCGTCGGGCCCGAGTCCGACCCGGCAGGAATCAAGGGCATGCAGCCTGAGGCGGCGTTCACCGCCATCCGGGAGAAGGGAATGGCCGGCACGCCGGGCGTGGTCTTTGTCTCGCGCGGCGACAACTCCGGCACGCACTCCAAGGAGAAGGCCATCTGGAAGGGAGCCGGATTCAATTACTCTGCAGACGTGCAGGGCTCCGGCGACTGGTACCAGGAAGCCGGGACGGGTATGGGCGCAACCCTTGAGATGGCAAACGAGAAGCAGGCCTACACCCTCTCCGACATCGGCACCTACCTTGCCTACAAGGGCGACCTCGATCTGGTGACGCTCGTGGACGAGGGCGACATCCTGCTCAACATCTACTGCGCGATGCAGATCAACCCGGCCAAGTACCCCGACATCAACAGCACCGTCGCGAAAGACTGGGTCAACTTCATGATCTCCGACGATGTCCAGAAGGAGATAGCATCCTTCGGTGTCGACCAGTACGGCCGGCCGCTCTTCTACGCCGCCCAGGACGACTGGGAGAAGATCGGCGTCCCCCAGGCTGAAGTGAAGGACCCGATCGCCTGATCGGGCTCGAAATCCCACCCTTTTTGCCTCCGGCGGCGTATAGGTGCAGAGCATGTACGAGATCATCGAGGGATTCGTAGAAGCAATCAGGCTCATCGTCACGCTCGATCCCGACGTGATGGCCATCGCCGCGAGGAGCGTCATCATCTCACTTACCGCAACGGTCCTTGCCACACTGTTTGCCGTACCGCTCGGCGCCGCGATCTACTTCGGCACGTTCCGCGGCAGGAAGGGTCTCATCAACCTGATCCAGACACTCTACGCCTTACCGACCGTCGTCGTCGGGCTGCTCATATTCCTGCTCATTTCCCGTGTCGGGCCGTTCGGATCTCTGCGGCTGCTCTTCACCCCGACCGCCATGGTCATCGCGCAGACGGTGCTCATCCTGCCGATCATGACCGGTCTCACCATCTCTGCGCTCTCCGGAGTCGACCCGGTCCTCAGGGACACCCTCCGCTCACTTGGAGCAACACGCCTCCAGTTTCTCGTAAACATCATGAAAGAAGCGCGGTTTGCGATCCTCGCGGCCGTCGCGATCGGGTTCGGGCGGGCGATATCCGAGGTCGGGGCAGCGATCCTCGTCGGCGGCAACATCATGGCGTCTTCGTTTGCGAGTTCGACACGGGTGCTGACGACCGCGATATCGCTCGAGACGTCGATGGGAAACATCTCCGAGTCCATCGCGCTCGGGATCGTCCTCCTCATAATAGCCCTCGGCGTCAACCTCGCCATAACAACAGTGCAGCACCGGTGACCTCATGATCGAATTTGAAGACGTCTCAAAACGGTTCGATGACAAGGCGGTACTTGCCGGCGTCACGGGACGGGTCGAGCAGGGAGAGATCTTTGCCGTCATCGGGCCGAGCGGGGCCGGGAAGTCGACCCTGCTACGCCTCGTCGACCTCCTCGATACCCCGACGGGAGGGGCGATCCGGATCGACGGCACCGACATCCACGCCGATAAGGGGCAGAGTCTCTCCATCCGACGGATGATGGGGATGGTCTTCCAGAAGCCCGCCGTCTTCAACACGACGGTCGCGGAGAACATCGCAGTCGGGCTCCGGTTCCGGGCTGCGGACGAGAGGGCGATCCGCGAGAAGGTCGAAGATGCCCTCGAGATTGTCGGCCTTGCCGGCTATGGAGAGCGGAGAGCGCGGACGCTCTCGGGCGGTGAGATGCAGCGGGTGGCTCTCGCCCGGGCGATGGTGATCGAGCCGGAAGTCCTTCTGATGGACGAGCCGACCGCGAACCTCGACCCGGTCTCGGTGGAGAAGATCGAGGATCTGGTCATCCGGATCAACCGCGACCTCGGCACGACGATCGTCTTCTCGACCCACGACATGTACCAGGGGCAGCGGCTCGCCCACCGGATAGGGGTGCTGATGGACGGGGCGTTTGCACAGGTGGGGACACCGAGAGAGGTCTTCACCCTCCCGGCAAGCCGGAACGTCGCCCGGTTCGTCGGCATCGAGAACGTCGTCGACGGGGTCGTCGTGGCCGCTGAAGACGGCATGTCTGCCGTCGACATCGGCAGCGCCCGGATCCGGACGAGATCGCCGTTTTCCCGGGGGGAGAGGGTCTCTCTCTGCATCCGGTCGGAGGATATCCGGATTGCCCCGGCGATCAGAGGGAGGAGGGTCTTTGACGGGAACATCCTCCCCGGCACGGTGACGTCCGTCGTCCCGCGCGGCCCGTTCAGCAGGGTGACGGTCGACTGCGGATTCCCTCTCTCGTCCGTCCTCTCCTGGAAGGCGGTGGAAGACCTGGACCTCAGGGAAGGCAGCCAGGTTACCGCCTCGTTTACGGCGGCGTCGGTCCACGTCGTTCGGGCGGGAGAGGACTGATCCTGCCCCTCTTCTCAGGAACTCCGGTCTTTCTCCGCAAGATGCTCCCGTACCTCTGCGAGGTGCCTATCCAGCCGCCGCCGAAACTCCCCGGGATCGAGCGCCTGCGCTTCGTGGCCGGCAAAAACCAGGATCCGGTCGGCCTGTGCGATCAGGATGTCGAGCGACGAGGCGGCGAAGTGCGACGTTCCGTCAGGAACGGAGCTCGAGCACCGTCAGGTGCGAGGGGAGCTGCACGCCCATCTGCCAAGCGCCTCGCGGCGAGTGGCAAGCAGGGCGGAGAGCGGCGTCACCTCAGCGCTCTGGAGGCAGCCCGGCACCAGCAGGTTTGTCGCGGCGCGGTCTTCGTCGAGGATGAGGAGCGGCACTGCGGCCCTGAGCGCGGCCTGGATCTTGTGCGCCATCACGAGCGACCCGCTCCCCCAGCCGTAGGCCGCCCGGGGTTCGCCCGATAGCCCGGGCGGGAGGCTCCTGAAGAAGAGGCTGACGTCCGCGCCGACGAGTCCCTGCTCGTTCGCTTCCGCCCGGGCAATCCCGTTGACGCTGACGAGAAGCTCCCGTCCGTCCCCCGCAACGTGGTCGTCCGCTCCCGCGACGACCGCGTGGAGGAAGGTGCTCTTCCCCTCGGCGTTCGAACCTGCGACCGCGAAGGCCTCCCGCCGCCGGAGACCAAGGCCGGTCACGACCCTGCCGCTCCCCGCAAGCTCCACCTCGACCGGGTCGAGTTCCACGGGACAGCGGAAGGAAACATGGACGCCCTCCTTTGGGCCCGCGATCCGGTGGTGGCACCGGAGCCGGGTGAACCGGCGGCCCGGGATACGGGAGAACCCCCCTGACGACGAGGCGCAGCCCACCGCCGTCGATCAGGTTATCGCGGTCCGGCCGCCAGAGGTCGGTCCCGATGGCGCTCCTCGACGCGATCAGCGTGACCGGCTCGACGTTCGGCAGGCAGTGGGAGGGGTGCTCCGTCCCGGCCCCTGCGATCGGCCCGAGATCCCGTTCGGCGGGGATCGCCGCCTTGATCGCCTCGATGATGACCCCGGCAGCCCCGTCGGCCCCCGGGCCGGA
Organism: Methanoculleus sp. UBA208; assembly: GCF_002498065.1. GTDB lineage: Archaea > Halobacteriota > Methanomicrobia > Methanomicrobiales > Methanoculleaceae > Methanoculleus. The sequence continues at coordinate 26,978 of NZ_DAFZ01000058.1, forward strand.
CGCTCCCGCCGGCGCCGGAAGCAGGACGGGGAGGCTGAACCGGAGCGCCGTCGTATCGAGCGACCTGACAAGGTAGGTGTTGACCAGGTCCCTCACCCTCTGCCGGTCGATGCGTGCCCGGCCGTCTCCAAGACACAGGATGATCCGGTGAATCTCGCCCTGCCAGGAGCCCTCCGTCGTGCTCATGCGCTCTCATCAGGTAATGGTGCACCGGATCCCAAGGCTCTTTTTACACGGCCTCCTTCCCTGATCTTAAATAGCCGCACGGCCCACCATTTCTACAATGGAACTGACAGTCCTCGCCAGCGGGAGCAAGGGAAACTGCACCTACCTGCGAGGGGGACGGGGTGCGCTGCTCATCGACGCGGGGCTCTCCGCACGTGAGACCCTTCGCCGCCTCAGAGCCGCCGGTGGGGACGCAACGCTCGTCGAGGCGATTCTCGTCACACACGAGCATATCGACCACATCCGGGGCGTCGACGTCCTGGCAAGGAGGCTTGGCGTGCCCGTCTACGCGACCGGCGGCACGCTTGAGGCATACTCCAGGAAATGCGGGACGACGTCCGCAGAGGTCAGGGTGTGCCGCTACGGCGAGCAGTTCGTTGTGGGAGACTTCTCGATCGAGCCCTTCGCCACCTCCCACGACGCCCGGGAGCCCTGCGGGTTCTCTGTCGCCGAAGGCGACCTCCGCGTCGGGTGCTGCACCGACACCGGCACCGTCACCACGACCATCTTCGACCGGCTCGCGTCCTGCGACGCCGTTCTCCTCGAGAGCAACCACTGCCCCGACATGCTCGAGAACGGCCCGTACCCTGCATACTTAAAGAGCCGAATCCGATCGAAACGCGGGCATCTCTCGAACCCGGATGCCGCCCGCTGCCTGCAGAGGCTCGCCGATCACATCCATATGGCCATGCTTGCCCACGTAAGCGAGATCAACAACACGCCGGAGAAGGTGCTCCTCTCCGCGCTCGAAGGACTCGGATTCTACTCCGACCAGGTCGGGGTCACCGTGGCGCCCCAGGACCCCGGGGCGGTGCACCCGGAGTCCTACGGCTTCAGGCTCTGAGCGCTCACGCTCTCCGGATCGTACAGACCACGCCGATCACGACGCCTGCAGCATCGACGATCGGGTCGGCGGAGATGCGGACCGCCTGCTTTGAACCGTCGTTTTTCATGAGTGCCGTCCCTTCCGCACATTCCACGGGCCTGCCCCGCCCGAGCACCTCCCCGGTGAGAAGCTCACGGCCATCGCCCGAAAAGAGAGACCATATCGGTCTTCCGGCCAGTTCTTCTCCGGTGTAGCCGGTCAGGAGCTCGGCCTCCCGGCTGACGATGATGACCGTCCCGGCGGCGTCGGTGGTGATCCTTGCTTCCCCCGGTTCAGCCGCACCAAGGGTGCCCTGCTCGACCAATGAGTCCAGCCACTCCTCCGCGGTTTTTCGTTCGGTCGCCTCGATGCAGTAGAGAAGACGCTCGAGCTGCTGGTTCGCACGTTCGAGTTCGGCGGTTCGCTCGGCAACGAGTTCCTCCAGATGCTCGCGGTGCCGGTGCAGCTCTTCCTCCGCCTTCTTGCGCTCCGTGATCTCCCTGAGGATGACCATCAGGTGCATCTCGTACAGCGGTACGACGCGGGCTTCGTAGTACCGGGTCTCTTCATTCTCCGTGTGGCTGAACTCCAGGGGCGCGGCCGACGCATCCGTCCGGACGGCCTCCTGCAGTGCACCCAGGAGCGCCTCCCCTATCCCGGCGGGGAAGAGATCCTGTATCCGCCGCCCGAGCAGCGTCCGGGGCACAAGCGGCGTCTCCGCGAGCCTCCCCGCCCTGGAGTCGAGGATCGTGCCGTCGGCGTTCAGCCGGATGAAGAGATCGGGAAACGCTTCGATCACCGCGGTCAGTTCGGATGTGGCCTGCCTGAGGTGCTCTTCGGTCAGCACCTGCTCGGTGATGTCCCGGACGGTGAGCAGGACGCGGCCACCCTCGATCGACGCCCGCCGGAGCTCGACATCGCGCACTTTTCCGTCCCGGCAGACCACGCTGGCAACCATGGTATCCCGGTCGCCCCGGAGCAATTCCTGCCCCATATCCAGCACTTTCTCCCGGTATACCGGGTTCGGGTGGGCACGCTCGAACCATAGAGCGAGAGTCGGGACATCCTCCCGGGTATATCCGGTGATCCGGGTGAACGCCGGGTTCAGGTACCGGAATTCGCCCTCGCCATTCACCAGGACGAGTCCGTCCGGCGCTTCGTGGAGGATCGAGGTATAGACATCTTCTCCAAGGTGCGGTGATTCCCGGGCGTCGTCGGCCCCGGGCACCCCCCTCCCGGCATCGTGAGTAGTATTGTTTCCCGTCATGGCAACCGGTCCTCCCCGGTATAATTGTGTATTCGGGCCCGTAAGCGCTGTACGTAGGAGGTTTTACCTGTTGGGATAAATATACTCATCGTTATGCCTTTCCGTTCTATCTTCGGGATTAGTTTTTTTAACGGAGCATCCAGGGAGGTGCCGTGAATCCGGCACCGATCGGGGTTCCGGGCGACCCGTGGAAAAGACGGGGGGTAGTTGCAACATGAAGCCACTTCAGTCCCCCCTGATCTTCAGGATCTGCATGCAGTACTGGTCGATGCTCGTGAAGAGCGCGGACCTCGCCCGTTTCGCCCGCTCTTCGTCACCTTCGACGAAGTCCCGGAGGATGTGCTCCAGTGCGGTGACGTAGTACTCGCGCCCGCGGGAAGCCTTCTTCACCTCCTCAAAGCAGAGGTAACTCTCGTTCTTGTGGTTGCACATGACCTCGAGCACGGTATCGAGCATCAGGAGCAGGTGCCGGGGGAAGCCTTTCAGGATCGCCAGTTTCCTGAAATTCGCGTAGGATTTCGGCTGTCCACCGAGAATCGCAAGTTTCATACCGTAGTACAGCGGCTCGTGGTCGTCGGGATACTGCTGCATCATCTGTTTGACGATGGCAGCGGCGCCGCTCCCGTTGCGCAGCTCCACGCGGGTGTTGAACGCCTCCGTCAGGAAGAACCTGTTGTCCGAGAACCGCTCCGTAGCAAGGGTAAGGAGGTGCTGGCGGCGCTCGGCGTTCCCTTCGTGCTTTGTCCAGGAGATACCGATGCGGTAGAACTCCGGTTCGCTCGGGAACCAGGTGAACGCCAGGTCCAGCATGTACCAGAAGATCGAGTTCAGCATGGTGTCTTTGCGATCGAGGACGCCAAGACGGTTGATCGGGGCGCGGATCCGCGAGAGATTTAGCATCTCCTCGCGGGCATGCAATTCCAGATCGTCGGGACGGAGACCCTGCGCCCTGTTCTTCGCCAGGGACAGGGCGTAGTAGCAGTAGGCAATTGCGGCGGTGATACGGCCGTCGTGGGCCCTGTGAGGCGTAAGGTACTCGATGGCATGATAGTAGTTGCCGGAATCCATCAGTTTGAGGGCCACAATCACATCGAGGGTCACCCGCCCCTTTCTCCGCCGCTTGTTCCCCACGGCATGCCGCAACGTCTTTTCGAGGAATTCCGGTGTAGGGGCCTCGTTCGTGGCGTTAATGAGTGTAAAAGCGGTCGCATCGATGAAATCATCGTAGGTCCTGTCGTCGAGATCGGGGAAGGTCTTGTCGAGCGTGGCGGCAACGTGCCCGAAGAAGACCGGAAGATTCGCCTCTACGAGATCGGTGTTCTTTGCGATGTAATCGTCCATGGTAGCCCGGAGCTGCTCGAGCCTCCTGTTCCGGAGCGCTTCAGGCTGCCACGCATCTTCCATATCTCTACAGGTGGAAATCGAAAGAGATATTTGTTGTTATATGATCCTCGGGTTCAGTCCCGGGCAGAGAGCAATCGCTCCCCTATTCACCACGATCAGGAGAAGAAGCGCGCCGGAAGAGATTCTTTTCGAACAGACGGCCGGATGCCGTACAGGGGCGACACCGGCCTTCGACAGTTTAAATGGCCGATCACATGGATGGAATGCCTTATCAGCCACGGTATTCACAACGCTTATCCCGGCGGACCCCAAAACCTCTCGCACACGGGTGTGATCGCGTGGGTTACATTGAAGAATTAAAAAGGGTGGGACGGGATGCGAATCCCTTCTTTACGCTGATGGGGATAGAAGTCGACGAGTTCGGCGACGGGTGCGCCCGCCTCAGCATGGAGGTCCGGCCGGATATGCTGAACGGCGCCGGGTGGCTCCAGGGAGGGGTCTACGTGGCGCTCGCAGATGAGGCGATTGCGCTTGCGCTTTATACGCTCCTCGGTGAAGACGAGAGGATCGCCACGATCGACGAGCACACCAGTTTTATAAAAGGCGTCAACGCCGGGAGGATCACCGCTACCGGGCGGGTCGTCCGCAAAGGGCGCCGGGTGGCGTTCGCAGACGGAGAGGTCCGGAACGCGGCGGACGACGCGCTTCTTACCCGGACGTCGACATCGTTCGCGGTCATCGAGGGGTAGCGCTGCACCGGGCGCCCCGGCAAAACCCCCATGGTACAGGCAGGGATTTCCCGGGACTGCCGGAACAATACATTCTCAACATCCAAGATCACATACATAAGATAGAGCATCCGGAGCAACCGGAGGGGAACGAGAGTTTGAAGTACATCGTTGTAACCGGCGGCGTCATGAGTGGGCTCGGGAAGGGTATCACCACCGCATCCATCGGCCGCCTCCTAAAAAACCGCGGCTACCAGGTAACGGCGGTAAAGATCGACCCGTACCTGAACATCGATGCCGGTACCATGAACCCCGCCCAGCACGGTGAGGTCTTCGTCCTCTCCGACGGCGGGGAAGTCGACCTCGATCTCGGCAACTACGAACGGTTCTTAAACATCAACCTCAAGTCGATCCACAACATCACGACGGGCAAGGTTTACCGGAACGTCATCGAAAAGGAGCGGCGCGGGGACTTCCTCGGCGCGACCGTCCAGATCATCCCCCACATCACCGACGAGATCAGGCACTGCATCAGCCGTGCGGCAGAGGAGGAGATCAACAGCGGCAAGAGGGCCGAGATCTGCCTGGTGGAGGTCGGCGGCACGGTCGGCGACATCGAGAGCATGCCGTTTTTAGAGGCGGTCCGCCAGATGCACGGCGAACTTGCGCCGCAGGACATGATCCTGGTTCACGTCACCCTGGTTCCGGTCGACACCATGGGCGACCACAAGACCAAACCCACGCAGCACTCGGTCAAGGCGCTCCGGGAGCTCGGGCTGCAGCCCGACATCATCGTGGGCAGGAGCAGCGAGGTGATCAGCCCGCAGACGAAGAAGAAGATCTCCGCCTTCACCGACGTCCCCTTAAAGGCCGTCATCTCTGCAAAGGACGTTCCCGATATCTACCAGATCCCGATGGAACTGGAGAAGGAAGGGCTTGCGGACGTCGTCTGCAGTTACCTGGGCCTCGATAACAGGGAGCCGGACACCGCGTGGTACCGGGTCGTCTCGCAGGAGTACACGAACCGGGCGACGGTCGCCATCGTCAGCAAATACGGGATCGAGGACGTCTACATCTCCATCAAGGAGTCGCTCAAGCACGCAGGAAGGGCGCTCTCCACGGAGGTGAACATACGCTGGCTGGACGCGGAGACGTTCGATCTCCATGACCTCGCCGACGTCGACGGCATCCTGATCCCGGGAGGATTCGGGAAGCGCGGCATCGAGGGCAAGATCCGGGCGATACAGTATGCCCGCGAGAACAAAAAGCCCTACCTCGGCCTCTGCCTCGGCTTCCAGCTCGCGGTGATCGAGTACGCACGGCACGCCCTCGGCATCCCCGACGCCACCAGCGAAGAGATGGGTGAGGGGACGCACGTCATCGCCATCCTCCCCGAGCAGGAAGAGATCTGTGACCTCGGGGGCACGATGCGCCTCGGCGACTGCGACATCGTCCTGAAAGATGGGACGATGGTGGCCGGCCTCTACGGCAGGACCGCAATCGTGGAACGGCACCGCCACCGCTACGAGGTGAACCCGGCGTTCATCGCAGACCTCGAAGACGCCGGACTCGTCTTCTCGGGAACCTGCGGCGGGCGGATGGAGGTCTGCGAGCTCCCGGACCACCCCTTCTACCTCGCGACACAGTTCCACCCCGAGTTCAAATCAAGCCCGACAACCCCCTCCCCGCCCTATATCGGCTTCGTAGAGGCATGCAAAAAGAATAAATCAACTTCAGAGACCAGGTGAGATGAGAGAATGGTAAACGTTCTAAAGTTTATCGACCGGGCAGTCAGAGAGATACGCGATACTGCCGGTCAGGATAAGGTCGTGATGGCGCTCTCCGGCGGCGTGGACTCGTCGGTCTGCGCGGCACTCGCCACCCGCGCCATCGGCAGCCAGCTCGTCCCGATATACGTGGATACCGGCCTCATGCGAAAGGGAGAGACCGATCGCATTCGGTCCCTCTTTGCCGATGCAAACCTCCGCGTCGTGGATGCGGCGGATGAGTTCTTCGAGGCGCTCGCAGGCATCACCGACCCCGAAGAGAAGCGCAAGGCTATCGGCGAGAAGTTCATCAGGATCTTCGAGCGGGAAGCGAAGCGAACCGGAGCGACGATGCTCCTGCAGGGCACCATCTACCCCGACCGCATCGAGAGCGAGGGGGGCATCAAGAGCCACCACAACGTCGGGGGCATGCCCCTCGATATTGAATTCAAAGGCGTCATCGAGCCGCTTGCCGACCTCTACAAGGACGAGGTCCGCGATGTGGCCGGCGGGCTCGGCCTTCCCGTGGAGATCCAGCACCGGATGCCCTTCCCGGGCCCGGGGCTCGCCGTCCGGGTGCTCGGCGAGGTGACGAAGGAGAAGATCGCGATCGTCCGGGAGGCGAACGCCATCGTCGAGGAGTGCCTGGTGGAGGAGTACCAGCCCTGGCAGTGTTTCGCGGCGCTCATCGGCCTCGGGACCGGGGTCAAGGGAGACGTCCGGCTGCACGGCTGGATCGTCGCTGTCCGGGCCGTCGGGTCACGGGACGGGATGACCGCCGACCCCCTGCCCCTGCCCTACGACACCCTTGCCCGGATGGCGACCCGGATCACCGCCGAGATCCCCGGCGTCGCCCGGGTCGTCTACGACGTCACCCCCAAACCACCGGCGACGATCGAGTATGAGTGAGGAAGAAGATGAAACAGGATTCACGGGTGTCGAGCACCCGCGACTACATTATGGCAGAAGATTCACGCGTGCTTGATGCACGCTACTACATGCCCGCGTTCGGCCGGACGATGAAGATCGTCCGCGGCGCTGGGTCGCGTGTCTGGGACGACCGGGGACGGGAATACATCGACTGCGTGGCAGGTATTGCGGTCTGCAGCACCGGCCACTGCCACCCGAAGGTGATAGAGGCAATCTGCGGCCAGGCAAAAGAGTTGATCCACTGCTCGAACCTCTACTACGTCCCGAACCAGGCGGAACTTGCGGAGAAGCTCGTCGCGATCACAGGGCTTAGCAAGGCGTTCTTCTCGAACTCCGGCGCGGAGGCAAACGACGGCGCAATAAAACTCGCCCGCGTCCGGACAGGGAAGAAGAAGTTCGTCGCGTTCGCCCACGGGTTCCACGGCAGGACCTGCGGGTCGCTCGCCGTCACCCACAAGCCCGCGATCCGGGAGCCGTTCGAACCGCTCTCGACCCCCTGCACCTTCGTGGACTACGGCGACCTGGACGGCCTCGCGGAGGCCGTCGATAAGGATACCGCCGGGATCTTCGTCGAACCGATCCAGGGCGAAGCGGGCGTCATAATCCCGCCCGACAATTTCCTCCGGGGAATCCGGGATATCTGCGACGATACCGGCGCACTGATGATCGTCGACGAGGTGCAGACCGGCATGGGCCGGACCGGAAAATGGTTCGCCTTCCAGCACACCGGTGTTGCCCCCGACATCGTCACGATAGCAAAAGGGCTTGCGAGCGGGTTCCCCATCGGCGCGCTCGTCGCCCGCGAAGGGCTCGAGTTCAAGAAGGGCGAGCACGGCAGCACCTTTGCCGGAGGCCCGCTCGCCTGCGCGACGGCACTCGCGACGATCGACGTCATCGAGGAGATCCTTCCCGATGTCGCGCGGAAGGGCGAACGGTTCATGCAAGGGCTTGCCCCCTACAACCCGCGCGGCCGCGGCCTGATGATCGGCATCTCGGTCGGCGACCGGTGCCCGGAGGTGCAGCAGACCTGCGCCGAGAACGGGGTGCTCGTCAACTGCGCCGCCGACGGGAACCTCCGCATGATCCCGCCGCTGGTGATCACGGACGAGGAGATCGACACGGCTCTCGGTGTCATCAATGCGGCGCTTGGTTAGGGCGTGCTTCGCGGGCAGGACGGGATACTCCTACGCGAAGAAAGCCGAGGACATCGTGCGGGAGCCCGGCATCGACCGGGTAGCCCGGCTCGCGAGCAACGAGAACCCCCGACCGCCGTCGCCCGCCGCAATCGAAGCGGCGACGGAGGCCCTCCGGACAGCGAACCGCTACCCGGACGAACGGGCCTCGGTGCTCGTGGAGGCGCTCCGCCGCTACCACGGCGACTACCGGTTCGTCACGGGCGCCGGGATGGACGGCGTCATCGAGACGGTGATCCGGACAGTCGTCGAGCCTGGCGAGGCGGTGGCCGTCTCGGCCCCGACCTTCTCGTTCTACGGGATTGCGGCCGCGGCGCACGGCGCACGGGTCGTGAGCGTACCCCGGAGAGACGACTTCTCGGTCGACCCGGCGGCGTTCATCAGGGCATCCCGGGGGGCAAAACTCACCTTCCTCTGCTCCCCGAACAACCCTACGGGGAACTCCGTCCCGCCGGAGGATGTCGAAGAGATCCTCGAGGGAACGGAAGGGCTGCTCTTCCTCGACAACGCATACGTCGATTTCGCGGATATCGACTACCTGCCGCTGATGCGGCGGCACGAGAACCTGATCATCGGGCGGACGATGTCGAAGATCTTCGCCCTCGCCGGCCTGCGGGTCGGCTACGCCTTTGTCCCGGAGTGGCTGGAGCCGTTCTATCAGAAGGCGGCGACGCCGTTTGCGCTGAACTCGGTCTCTCTTGCGGCGGCCGCGGGAGCGCTTGCCGATACCGGCCGGGTGCGCGAGGCCCGCGACCACGTCCGGCGGTGGCGGCAACGGTTCCTCGAAGAGATCCCGTTTAAGGCGTATCCTTCGGACGCAAACTTTGTTATGATAGACGTCACTCCCTTAACGGGCGACGAGGCGACGGAACGCCTCGCGGCGAAGGGCGTCCTCGTCCGGTCCTGCACCAGCTTCCCGGGTCTCGGGAACACCTACATCAGGGTCAGCATCGGCGAGGACTGGGAAAACGTTCGATTTCTCGAGGCGATCAAAGACTTATGATGACGGGCATCACCGGCACGCCGGGAACAGGGAAGACATCCATCGCGGCCGAACTCGAGCAGCGGGGCTACCCGGTCGTCCGCCTGGCCGATACGGTGCGCCCTTACATTCTCGAAGAGGACTGCTCCCGCCAGACGCTGGTGGTGGACGTCGACCGGTGGGCGGAGGAGTTCGAACCCCTCGACGGGATTGTCGAGGGGCACCTCGCCCACCTCCTCCCCTGCGACCGGGTGGTGGTGCTCCGGTGCCGTCCCGACATCCTGCGAGAGCGCCTTCGTCCGAGGAACTACCCGGAGGGGAAGGTCGCGGAGAACGTCGAGGCGGAGGCGCTCGACGTCATCCTGATCGAGACGCTCGAAGAGCACCCGGACGGACACGTCTTTGAACTGGATACGACCGACCTCTCCGTCGGCGGGTGCGCGGACCGGATCGAGCGATTCATCCGGGGAGAACTCCCCCCGTCCTCGGGGTGCATCGACTGGACCGATTACCTGGAGCCCGGCAGATGACGCTCGACCAGTTCCGACCGCACGTGCAGGGCATCATTCAGCCCGTTGTGGACCTTATCCGGAAGATCGGGATAACCCCGAACGGGCTGACGATCGCATCGTTTCTCGTATCGGCACTCGCGGGCATCGCGTTCTACGCCGGGGGCGTCGTGCTCGGCACCGTCATGGTCGCGTTCAACGCCGTCTTCGACGCGCTCGACGGAGCGCTCGCCAGGGACATGGGGATCGCGGGCATCCGCGGGGATTTCCTGGACCACGTCATCGACCGCTACGCAGACATATTCATCATCACCGGCATATTTGCAGGCGGTGCCGCGCCCTGGCCGATCGGCGTCTTTGCGCTGACCGGGGTCCTGATGTCCTCGTACCTCGGCACCCAGGCCCAGGCTGTCGGGATCGGCAGGTTCTACGGGGGCATTCTCGGCCGGGCGGATCGCCTCGTGCTGATCATCATCGCCGGCGCACTCACGGTGCTGATCCCGGGAGAGATCTACGGCCTGAACTACCTCGGGTGGCTCCTCGTCATACTCGGCGTCTTCGGGCACTACACCGCTTTCCAGCGGTTCGCCCACGTCTGGCGGCAGATCGAGAAGCGCTGATACTCTTTTCGCCATGACCCGGGGGTGCAGTGCATCCCCGCAGGCCTCAGGCTCATCAACCCGCCTTTGCAGCCCGGAAAATGGGGGGGGCCAGTGGCCCTATGGGTTGAGGATGAGGATCCCGTAGTTGAGGTAGGCCGCGAAACTCACCCAGAGGAGGTAGGGGACGAGGAGCACCGCCGCAGGTACCGATACCCGGTAGAACGCGGCTATCGTCATGAGGATCGCAATCCAGAGGAGCACGATCTCGATGAAAGCGAAGTACGGCGCCTGTAATCCGAAGAAGAGGTACGACCAGAGGACGTTCAGGACCAGCTGAACGGCGAAGATCGCCGTGGCAATCTGCACGTTCTTACGCTCCCACCCCTTGCTCCAGACGAGATAGAGCGCAATGCCCATGAGGATGTAGAGCACCGTCCAGACCGGACCGAAGACCCATGACGGTGGATTCAACTCGGGCTTTACGAGACCTGCATACCAGGTAGGGATGGCCGGTGTCGTGAAGATCGACCCGATGAACCCCGCAAGCAGGCAGACCGCGATCGCCGCAAAGAACTGGGTAACCCGCACGTACACAGATGTCACGACGCTAAATAGTGACCTTGCGGCTTAAATCTTTTGATACGGGGGCGAAACGTCAGCCCCTGCCCCGACGTAAAGCCGACGATGCGCCCTGGTCCGGCCCTGAAAGGTAATATTGGACAGGGGGGCCCGGCGGCGTTCAATCGCACTCTTCTTCGTCCGGATACCCGTCGTCTTCGTCGTCCCCGGAAGAAAGGAACTCACGAAGGGTAAACCTGAACGCCGCACCGAGGTCCGGCCGGCCCTCTACCCGGTCTTCCACGCGGATGGTGCCGCCGTAGCGCTCGACGAGGGTGCGGACGATGAAGAGCCCGAGCCCGTCGCCGCATCCCCCGACCCATCCCCGCTCGAACCGGTGGAAGATCGACTCCTTCATGGGGTCGGGTATGCCCGGCCCGGTATCCTCGACGGAGACGAGAACGCTCTCGCCGTCGTAATCCTCCACCCGTATGGCGATCCTGACATCCGGGCCGCCGAACTCGACGGCGTTCCGGATCAGGTTCACAAAGACCTCGGAGAGGAGGTCGTCCGCCAGGACCCGGCGGTGGCTGGCCGAAAACTCAATCGCAACCTCCGGGAAGGCGCCGACCTCCTCCCTGACGGCGAGATCGAGGTCGACCGGCCCGGAATCGGGCGGATCGTGGTGAATGCGACGGATCGTGGTGACGTTGCCCAGGATATCCGCGCTCCTCTGGATGCTGCTCCGGATCTTTCTCGCATACAGCGCGGCCTCGCCCTCCAGCATCTCGGTGAGGAGATCGGCATAGAGGCCCGAGACGTTCTCGGTGTTCCTGATGTCGTGCGTCATGATGTCGAGATACAGGTTTGCCTCCCGGTTCGCCGCCTCCAGTTTCTTGTGCAGCATCCCTTTCAGGATACCCGACCCGATCTCTTTTCCCACCATCTCCAGAAGCGTCATCTCTTCGCGGGAGAAGGATTCTTTCGTCCTGCTGCCGACGTAAACCGCCCCGACAACGACCGATTCGGCGATGAGCGGAATGCAGGCGAGGGCCGAGACCTCGAGCTCCTCGAGTATGTCCGCCTCGATGGAGCTCAGGTCGGGCTGCAGTTCTATGTAGCGCGGCTGGCCGGCGATGAAGACGAAGTTGAACGGCCAGTGGTGGACCTTGATGATGCGGCTCCGGGACATGGCCGAGGAGGGCAGCCCCTTCTGGTGCTTCAGCAGCGCCCGCTTGCGCTCGGCATCGAGCATGTAAACGATGCCGACTTCGAACCCCATCATCTCGAGCGTCTTCTCGAGCGACTCTTCCAGGAGTTCGGCAAGAGAGAGTGAGGCTGCCGAGACGCCGACCACCTGGTTGAGCACCATGAGCTGCTCGTTCCAGATGCGGATCTCCTCTTCGGCACGTTTGCGCTCGGTGATATCCATCACGCCGGCAATCGAGCCCCGGAACTCGCCGGACTCATCGGTGAACGGGGACGCGATCATCAGCGCGGTGATGCGGCCGCCGTCTTTGCGGACGAACTCGCACTCGTACTGCTCGCGGGCGCCGTCACCCCGGCGACTCAGGCGCTCCTGCATCGCGGCGCGGCAGGAAGAGGAGAGGAACGAGTAGAGGGACTTTCCAGTCATCTCTTCCGGGGCGTAGCCGAGCATCTCCGCCATCCGTGGGTTGACAAACGACGTGCAGGCGTCACGGTCGATCACCCATATTCCTTCGCTGAGGCTTTCCACGACGAGCCGGTACTTCTGTTCGCTCTGCTTGAGCGCCTCCTCCGCCCTTTTGCGGTCGGTGATGTCGAGCACCCCGGCAAGGCATCCCGAAAAGGCGCCGGAGGCGTCGACGATCGGCGACGTGACCACGAGCGCGTGGACTCGCCTGCCGCTGCTGTGGCGGAGGCCCAGTTCGAACTCCTGCCTCCGGTCGGTCCGCCAGCAGAACGGGCTTTCCGGGGCCGAAACGGCGGCGCCGGAGGTATCGAAGAACCCGGCGACCGGCGAGCCTACCAGGCGCTCCGCGGGGCAGCCGAGGATCTCCTCCATCGCCAGGTTTGCGAAGGTGATGAGGCCGGCCTCGTCCACAGCGAGGACGCCTTCGTTGAGGTTCTCGACCAGCCTCCGGTACATCGCCTCCGAGTGCCGGAGCGCGACCTCCACCCGCGTCCGCTCGAGCGCGTACCGGATCGCCCGGCAGAGCAGTTCGGCGTCGATCTTCCCCTTGACCAGGTAGTCCTGCGCGCCGTTCTGCATCGCGCGGAGCGCGGCTGGGTCTTCTCCCGCGGCGGTGAGCACGATGATCGGGATGTCGGGCGCCGTCCGGCGCAGGCGGTCGAAGGCCGCCGCTCCCCGGCCGCCCGCGAGGTCGAGGTCGAGGAGCACCACGTCGATTCCGCCTCTCGATACCAGAGCAAGCCCGTCTTCGGGGTGCTCGCAGTGGATCAACTCAACGTCGCGCCCGCACTCGCGAAGCATCTCCCCGAGATTGCCGGGACTCTTCCCGATCAACAACACGCGTAAGGGTTCGCTCATGGTCTCACTCGCATCCAGGGCCCGGTACCCGCCCGTATCGGCTGCAACACAGATTTCGAGTAGCCGTTTTGGAGCCGGTCGCCGCAGGTGCCCGCGATCGCTTTCAATAGAGTACGTACCGCCCTCGCGGAATTTATACCCCTTCTTTTACAGCGCGTCGGGTGGACCGATCCGATGCCGGTTGCCACGCTCCAGGCGAGAATAATCCATGAGAATAGGCGATAACGTGGATAAGCATCCCGGCGGAGAAGATCGGGATCGGTCCGGCGCCGGTTGGGACCGGGTTCGCGGTCCACTGCGGGTGGCGGCACAGGCAGAACCCGGCGCTCTTGATACGATCAGGCCGGAAAAGATAGACCTCCCTTTTTTACGGCGCAAAGCATGCTGCTACAGACCAGGAGTGCGCACCGGATCGGCCGGGAACGCCGGGGGGCCTTTTTGAAACGACCGGTCTCCCCCTCCACCGCTTCTCCTGAAAAGGGCAACATCGCCCCCGGCATCATATGACAGCGAGAACAGACAGGAAGGGTCAAAAAAAGAGTTACTTCCCCTTCCTCGCCCGCAGCCGTGCAATATCCTCGCTGCCGGGGACCTTCACCACGAACGTCCCGTGGCAGGGCTTGGTGTAGGGGAAGATCAGGTGCTCGCCCTCGACGCCGACATAGAGCGGCGGGACGCCGATGATGTGGACGTCGAATATCCTGTAGCCCGGCTCGACCTCATGATACTCCCGGACGTTCTTCCTGATATACTCCCGCGCCTCCTTAAAAGATGCCTGCGAGAGAATGATCTCGGGTTTCATCGCTTCGAGACAGCCCATTGCATCACCTCGTCGAGTTTCCGCTTCAGCGGCATGGGGTTGTGCACGGCTTTGGCCGCGACGACCTCGCAGGGGAACTCTATCTCGCCGGCAAGGTCCCGCGCGTGCTCCCCAAAGAGGAGCGCATACAGCCGTGCCTTCGAGATATAGGCCATCGTCCCGGCATACGCGATCCCGGAATCGTTGTGGATGAAGACGAAGCAGAGGTCGAAGTCCCGCTGCTTCCCCGTGATCTCGTCGATTGCGGCGTCGAGATCGGTCATCTCCTCAAGGTAATACCGGTCCGGGTCGGCCACCTCCATCAGTTTCCGTGCCGCCGCTGTTCCGGCAATCACCGGCCGGATGCCATGCTCCTTCAGGCCGTACACCAGGTAGAGCGCCATGCTCGTCTGGACGGGCACCTGCGGGCATCCGAGCAGGATCAGCGCGGTCTTCTCGTTGTTCTCAGTCATCGTTTTGTCTTCTCCAGTGTTTCAAAAACCTCGGGCACCCTCTCAGGGTGCGTGTAGATGGTGAACCGCTCGCCCCGCGAGAAGCCGACCAGGGTGAGCCCCCCCCGCTCCGCCGTGAGGATACCCCGGTCGGTCGTGGCGGCGCGGGAGACGACGATCGGGATACCCGCGTTCGCCGCCTTCGCCACCATCCCCGCCGGCTGCCTCCCGGTGCACCCGAGGATGCACCTCGACCGGTCGAGCCCCTTCAGGGCCGCATGGCCCACGACCTTGTCGACGGTGTTGTGCCTCCCGACGTCGCAGGCCCGGGTGACGAGTTCGCCGTCGCAGAAGAGGACCGAACAGTGGACGCCGCCGGTCCTCCGCCAGGTATCGGACTCGATCGCCGCCGTGACCGCACGGATGCCGTCCGCCGTGACCGTGATCGACGAGGCGACCGCACCAGGCTCGCCGAGCACGCGGTAACCGCCGGACGACTCCACCTCGAGCCGGATGTCCTTTTTGACCGGGGCGGCGATGTGCACATCCCTCCCCGAGACCTCCACCGAGTCGATCCTGTCCGCCAGCCCCTCGCAGACGATAAAACCGGCCCCGAGATCGTCCAGGCGGTCGGGGCTCGCCACCAGGGTCGTGAGGTACTCGCCGTTCAAAAAGAGCCGGACGTGGTCCTCGACGATGATGTCGTCGTGGACTTCGCGCGCGCCGTCGCCCGTCACCTGGATCCCGGCACGGCAGACAATCTCCATCAGGCCGTCTCCTCCCGGACCCAGTCAAGATACGGAGCGTAGCCCCCGACGATGGGAATGGCGATGATCTCGGGGACTTCGTAACTGTGGAGTTCCCTGATCCGCTCGACGAGCGGATCGAGCAGGCGGTGCTGCGTCTTCGCGACCAGGAGCCGCTCGGGCTCGCTCTCGACCGTGCCCTCCCACCAGAAGCAGGACCGTACATCGGCAACGTTCACGCAGGCAGCGAGGCGCGCATCGACGAGCGCTTTTGCGAGTTCCTCCGCCTCGCCGGCAGGGGCCGTGCAGAAGACCACAACAAACTCCGGGAGAGCCATGGTGATACCTTCGCTCCGTCCATATTTAACCGTTTTCGGGGCAGGAACCGCACCCGGTCCCTCCGCCGCACCGCGAGGATCCCGTTTCCCGGGGCTCGAGGCCCCGGCGGGTCCGGCAGTCGTTGATCGCAGCCCTGATGGCGTCGCGGGCGAGGACCGAGCAGTGCACCTTCGCTTCCGGAAGGCCGCCGAGGGCGTCCACCACGTCGGCGTTCGAGAGTTCCCACGCATCGGACAGCGTCATCCCCCGGATCATCCGGGTGGCCATGGAACTCGAGGCGATCGCCGCTGCGCAACCGAAGGTCCGGAACCGGGCGTCAATGATCCGGTCTTCCTCGACTTTCAGATAGATCTTCATGATATCCCCGCAGGTCGGGCTCCCGACCTCACCGACGCCGTCGGCGTCCGCTATCTCACCCACGTTCTCGGGGTTCGTGAACTCTGCAATAACTTTTTCCGTATACATCAGTCGACCTCCGGTATCCGGGCGCGGACAGGCGTCAGCGGCGATATCTCCCGCAGCCGCCCGATCACGTCCGGGAGGACTTCAAGGACAGAATCGACATCCTCCTCCGTATTGGCGTCGCCGAGCGTCAGCCGGAGCGAACCGTGCGCCTCCTCGTGGGAAAGCCCGGTCGCGAGCAGCACGTGCGAGGGTTCCGACGAACCCGAGGAGCAGGCGCTCCCCGTGGAGGCGCAGATCCCGCGGGCGTCGAGCAGCAGGAGGATCGATTCGCCCTCGACGTAGCGGAAACTGAAGTTCGCGTTGTTCGGGAGGCGCTCCGTCGGGTGGCCGTTCAACCGGGTATCCGGGATCGACCCGAGTACACTCCGGACCAGCCGGTCCCGCATCGCGGCAATCCGGCGGTTGTGCCCCTCGATATCGGCGGTCGCAAGTTCGATCGCCCTCCCGAGCCCGACGATGCCGGGGACGTTCTCGGTCCCGGCCCGCCGTCCCCGTTCCTGTCCGCCGCCGTGGATGAGGTTCTCTATCCGGGTTCCCCGCCGGATATAGAGCGCCCCGACCCCCTTGGGTCCGTAGAACTTGTGCCCGGAGAGCGAAAGGAGATCGATCCCCATTCGCTCCACGTCGATCGGCACCGCCCCGACCGCCTGGACCGCATCGGTATGGAAGAGGGCGCCGTGATCGTGCGCGACCCGGCCGATCTCCGCAACCGACTGGATCGTCCCGATCTCGTTGTTCGCCGTCATCACCGAGACGAGGATCGTCGCATCGGTGATCGCCTCCTCGACGTCGCCCGGGTCCACCCGGCCGAACTCGTCGACAGGGAGGTAGGTGACGGAGAACCCCTGCTTCTCGAGCCACCCGCATGTATGGAGGACGGCATGGTGCTCGATTGCGGAGGTGACGATATGGTCGCCGCGCTCCCGGTTCGCGAGAGCCGCCCCCTTGACCGCCCAGTTGTCGGCCTCGCTGCCGCCGGCGGTAAAGAAGACCTCCTCGGGGTTTGCGCCGATCGCCGCCGCCACCTGTCGGCGCGCCCCATCGACGCCGTTGCGGGACTCGCGGGCAAACCGGTAGAGGGACGAGGGGTTACCGAAATATCGGGAGAAGTACGGGGCCATCGCCGCCATGATCTCGGGTTTCATGAATGTCGTCGCCGCATGGTCCATATATACGGGATGCCGGTCCAGGTCGTTCATGTCCGGTACACCGTTGGGCGCAAGACCGTATCAGCATTATCGGTCCGGGATCGGTCGGGAGCCATTCCACGTGAGTAAGAAATTAAATAGGGTTCCATGCGCAATATCTGATGATGTACTCGAGACGCATGGATAACCTTCCCCCCTACCTTTTTGCACGCATCGACGAGATGAAAGAGGAGAAACTCCGCCAGGGTGTCGACGTCATCGATCTCGGGGTCGGCGACCCCGACCTCCCCACTCCCCCGCATATCGTGGAGGCTCTCTGCGCCGCGGCCCGCGACGAAAAGAACCACCACTACCCCTCCTACACCGGCATGCTCGCCTACCGTGAGGCGGTGGCAGAGTGGTACCGGGGCCGGTTCGGGGTCGACCTCGAGCCGAAGAAGGAGACGCTCGCGCTCATCGGGTCGAAGGAAGGCATCGCCCACATCGCCGAGGCATTCGTCAACCCCGGCGAGGTCGTCCTCGCTGCCGACCCCGGCTATCCGGTCTACAAGACCTCCACGCTCTTCGCCGAGGGGAAAGTCCACGAACTGCCCATCCGCGCGGAGAACGACTTCCTCCCGGTGCTCGAGGATATCCCCGCCGACGTCGTGAAGCAGGCGAAACTGATCTTCATTAACTACCCGAACAACCCCACCGCGGCAATAGCGCCCCTCTCGTTCTTCGAAGAGGTCGTCGAGTTCGCGCGGGAGCACAACATCGTCGTCGTCCACGACAACGCATACTCCGAGATCACCTTCGACGGCTACCGGGCGCCCTCGTTCCTCGAGGCCGACGGCGCGATGGAGGTCGGGATCGAGATGCACTCGCTCTCGAAGACCTATAATATGACCGGATGGCGGATCGGGATGGCCTGCGGCAACCCGGAGATCGTCGCAGGGCTCGGCCGGGTCAAGACCAACGTCGACTCGGGCGCGTTCAACGCCATCCAGCACGCCGCGATCACCGCGCTCACCGGCCCGCAGGACTGCATCACAGAGGCCTGCTCGATCTATCAGGAACGCCGGGACGTGCTCGTTAAGGGGCTCTCCGAGATCGGGCTTGACGTCAAGGCGCCGAAGGCCACCTTCTATGTCTGGGCGCCGGTCGACGACAGCATGGCGTTTTCCGCACAACTCCTCGATAAAGCCGGGATCGTCGCGACCCCCGGAGTCGGGTTCGGCAGGAACGGCGAGGGGTTCATCCGGTTCGCCATCACCCGGTCGATCGAGCGGATCAACGAGGCGGTAGAGCGGATGCGGGGGATAGACCTGTGATCCTCCCCTCGCACCTCACGGTCGGGGACGGCCGTCTCCGGATCGGCGAGCACGACACGGTGGACCTTGCCGAACGGTTCGGCACCCCGCTCTACGTCACCGACGAGGAGCGGATCCGCGAGAACTTCCGGAGGCTCTCGGGCGCTCTCACCGCCCACTACCCCGGGATCCGCATCCTCTACGCTGCAAAGGCGAACGGCAACCTGGCGATCTTTAAGACGCTCGCATCACAGGGCGCCGGAGCCGACGTCTTCTCCGCCGGAGAGGTCGCGCTCGCCCTCGCCGCCGGGATGCGTCCGGAATCGCTCCTCTTCAACGGGAGCTCAAAGACTCCCGCCGACCTCGCCCTCGCGGTCGAGAAGGGCATCCGGGTCTCGGTGGACTCGCCCGACGAACTCCGGCAGCTCGACCGCGCGGCGGGAGAGGCGGGAACAACCGTCGATATCGCCTTCAGGGTCAACCCGGCGATCGACGCCCCCACCCACCCGAAGATCGCGACGGGGCTTGCCACAAGCAAGTTCGGTATTCCCGCGGGAGAGATCCTCAATGCCTACCGCGAGGCGGTCGCCGCCGAGCATATCAACCCGGTCGGGATCCACTGTCACATCGGTTCGCAGATCCTCGCCGTGGAGCCCTTCGCCCGCGAAGTAGAGGTGCTGATCGATCTCGCCCGCGATCTGCTCGATATCGGCGTTGAGCCCTCGTTCATCGATATCGGGGGCGGCCTCGGCATCCCCTACCGTCGGGAGACCGATCGCGCCCCGACACCGGAGGAGTACGCGGAAGCGGTCATGCCGGTCTTCCTGAAGGGCATCCGTGATCTCGGGATCGAGCCGGAACTCTGGGTCGAGCCGGGCCGGTGGCTCATCGGCGACTCGACGATCCTCCTCACAAGGGTCAACTCGGTCAAGACCGCCCATAAGACCTTCGCGAACGTCGACGCCGGGTTCAATCTCCTCGTCCGGCCGACGATGTACGACTCCTACCACGAGGTCGTGGCGGCGAACAAGGCGGACGCTCCTGCCATGCGCGAGTACTCGGTCACGGGGCCGATATGCGAGACGGGTGACATCCTCGCGAAAGACCGGATGCTCCCCGATCTCGAGGCAGGCGATCTCATCGCGGTGCTGGACGCCGGGGCCTACGGGTTTGCGATGTCGTCGCAGTACAACAGCCGGCCCCGCTGCGCCGAGGTGCTCCTCGCGGGCGAGAAGGCGGCGCTGATGCGCCGGGCCGAGACAATCGACGACCTGACCGCCCCCATGGTGACGGTGCCCTGGCAGGAGTAAGAGCGGAGCCGGAGCCGTGAAGTTCCACTACCTCCTGGTCGACGACCTCCTCCCGAAAGAAGAGTTCGAGCGCCGGGTGGAGGAGAAGGTGGCGGAGTCGGGAGACCTCCTCGACGATCGAACAGCGGCGATGCTGGTCGTCAAAGACCTGGGGCGCTCGCACATCCGGATACGCGACCTTGCGGCCGCCCCGAGCCTCGCGTGCTTCTTTGCGAAGGTGCTCTCCGTCGGGGAGCCCCGGGAGTTCGAGCGGCCCGACGGCACGCCCGGCATCGTCGCGAACGTGACGGTGGGTGACGAGACCGGCAGGGCCCGGCTGACACTCTGGGACGAGAAGGCCGCGGGCGTCTCCGAGATCGAGGCCGGGGACGTGCTCGAGATCCTCGGCCGGCCGAAGGGCAGGGGAAAGGTCCCCGACGTCACCGCCGTCGCCGTCCAGGAGGCGGCATGCGAGATTACCTGCGAAGAGACCGCAGACGCCCCGGTTCCCGGGCCGGCGAGCGACCTCGAGGTCCGGGTGATCTCGGTCGAGAACCCGCGGACGTTCAAGAGGCGCGACGGAACCCCGGGGGAGATGGTCGAAGCGGTGGTCGGCAACGAAAACGGCGTATTCCGGCTTGTCGCCTGGGCTCCGGCCGTCCTCCTCGGGGTGGAACCGGGAGAGAACGTCGTCATCCGCGACGCCGTCGCACGGGATAGCGACCGGGGGATCGAGTACAGCCTCGGCGAAGCCGCATCCATCATGCGATCCGACCGTGAGATCGTCCTCCCTATGAATACCGTTGCCGACGTGGAGGAGGGGGGATCGTATTCGCTCACCGGAACGGTTCTCTCTGTGCAGCCCCCTCACTCGTTTACTACGCGGAACGGGCGGCAGTCCTCGGTCCGGAACCTTGTCGTCGCCGACAGTACCGGAGAGATCCCGGCCGTCATCTGGGGCGAGAAGGCGGACGAGCACCTGGTGCCCGGCGACCGGATCGAGATCTACAACACGACCGCACGGCGGGGCCGGTACGGTGACCTCGAGGTGCACCTCTCGTGGGGGAGCGCTCTCGCCATCCTCGGCGAGGAGGAGAAGGAGGTGGAGGTCGAGGGGACGATCGTCGCCACCCGGCAGGGGACCTCTCTCGATACGGGCGATGCCTGCTACCTCCTCGCCGAGCCGCTGCCCGTCGGATACGTCGTGCGCGCCAGGGGTACGGTGCATAGGGGCGTGATCAGTCTAAGCAGTCTGGAGGCTGTAACACCCGATCAAGAAGGTCTGCACCGCCGCCTGGATCGGATCTCAAGAGACCCCTGATCCCGAACTTCACTTTCACCCCGCACGGCAAGCGACCTTTATGTCTCTCGATATAGACTCTTAGTGTAGCGTAACGGAACACACCATAGAGATCAAGTGAGGAATGAGATGTCAGAGATTGATCTTGAAGATTTACCCGGCGTAGGGGCAACCACTGCCGATAAACTCCGCGAGGCAGGATACGGGACCGTCGAGAGCGTTGCGACGGCCACCACGTCGGATCTCGCCGAGGCGGCGGAGATCGGCGAGGCGACCGCAAAGAAAGTGATTCTCGCCGCCCGGAAGATGGCGGATATCGGAGGCTTCAAGACGGGCCGGGATATCCTCGATAAGAGGAAGGATATCAAGAAACTCAGGACGCTGGTCCCCGAATTCGACGAACTGGTCGGCGGCGGCCTCGAGACGCAGGCAATAACGGAGGTTTACGGTGAGTTCGGGTCCGGGAAAAGCCAGATCGTCCACCAGATGGCCGTCAACGCCCAGCTCCCCGAAGAGCTCGGCGGTCTCGCCGGCGGGGTCATCTACGTCGATACCGAGAACACGTTCCGCCCGGAGCGTATCGAGCAGATGTTGAACGGACTCCCCGAAGAGGCGGACCTCGGCTCTATCGAGGACGTCCTCGAACGGATCCACGTCGCGCGGGCGCACAGCTCCGATCATCAGATGCTGCTCCTCGAGACCGCACGGGAACTCGCAAACGACCTGCGGAACTCCGATTACCCGGTCAGGCTCTTCGTCATCGACTCGTTGACGTCCCTCTTCCGTTCGGAGTACGCGGGACGGGGCACCCTTGCTCCCCGGCAGCAGAAGCTGAACCGGCACATGCACGATCTCCTGAAACTGATCGACGACCACAACGCCGTCGGCCTCGTGACAAACCAGGTGATGTCGAATCCCGGCGTCCTCTTCGGCGACCCCACGAAACCGATCGGCGGCAACATCGTCGGGCACACCGCAACCTTCCGGCTCTACCTCAGAAAGAGCAAGGGAGGTAAAAGGGTCGCCCGCCTGGTAGACAGTCCCAACCTCCCCGAGGGCGAGGCGGCATTCATGGTCGAACAGGCAGGGCTCAAACCGTGCTGAAGGCGCTTGTAACGGACGTCGACGGCACCATCACCGACCGGCGGAGGCGGATCAGCACCGCGGCCGTCGAGGCCGTCCGCACCCTCGTCGACGCCGGCATCGAGGTGGTGCTCGCAAGCGGCAACACCGTCTGCTTCATGGACGGTCTCTGCAAGATGGTCGGGACGGACGGAACGATCATCGGCGAGAACGGCGGAGTCTACCGGAGGGGGTTTTCAGGCACCCTCCGCATCCCCGGCGACCAGGAGGTCTGCCTGGAGGCCTTCGAGGAGCTCAACGACTATTTTGCCAAAAAAGGCGTCCGGCTCGAACTCTTCGGCGCGCAGTACCGGTTCGCCGACGTGGCCTTCGCCCGGAACATCGACCCGGATGAGGCAAGAGCAGTCATCCGCGACCGCCGCCTCCCCGTCCGGCTGCTGGACACCGGGTTTGCTATCCACCTCCAGCCCCCCGGCGTGAGCAAGGGGACGGCGCTCACGGAACTTGCCAGAGAGATGGGGCTTTCCCCCGCAGAGATGATGGCTATCGGAGACTCCGAAAACGATATCGAGATGCTTGAAGCCGCCGGCGTCGGCGTCGCTGTTGCAAATGCTCCTGCCGCGACCCGCACGGCAGCGGACTGGGTCTCCGAAGGGACGTACGGGGACGGATTTGTAGAAGCGGTAAAAAAGTATTATCCCGATCTCTTCAGCAGGTAGCGATCGACCACGACATAATCTTTTATATCCTTTACCGCCTCGAACGGGACGAGCATCTTGTCTCCATCCGTCCTGTAGCCGTCGGTCTTGAACGTCTCGTCCGGTTTGACGAGCAGATCGGCAACCTGCCCCGTGGTGAGGTCGACTATGATATTCTTGATGGTCCCGATGAGCATCCCATCGTTACTCATCACTTTCTTCCTGGCAAGCGCACGGCAGAACGTTTTGCTCATACAAAACCGTGGGGCGTTTGTACTATTAAAATCTTCTAAAGTCCATAAAATCACAGAAAAATTGCTTTCTAGATTCGCTATCGGGAAGGTAGACTTTTCTTGAAGGGGACTGCATAAAGGACTGCCGACATTGAAAAAACCATCCTTCCGGCCTTCCCGGAACCTCCGGTTCGTATCGGGAGAACAGGTATCTTCAGGCAAAAAAGAGAGATTCCGGGTAAGTTTACTTCACGGTTTCGGCCGCCATCCGGACATCGGTTGCCTTGACCGTCTTCCTGCCTGCGTGACCCGCCAGTTTGATCGCTTCTTTCGCGATCCTTGAGGCGTACTGTTCCATCAATTTTGCGAGTTCTTCATTGGCATCGGAACTCACCCGCTCCGCGCCGGACTTCTTTACGATTCTGCCAACAGGTGCCAGAGGTATATCTGTCATGATCTCATTTCCCCCTTTTCATTGAGTTCTGTGAAATGCACTCACACACAGAACTCGTTTTACAGAAGCACCATAGGTATTCTCATATAAATACTTATCCGTCCCCAGAGGGGTTGAAGCGCCAAATTCAGAACGGGGAGGGTATCAAAGTGAGGGAAAGACCCAAATAATATCGGTCTGGGTAACGATCCCGACGGGCTTACCGTCCTCGACCACAATCAACCTCCCAATCGCCCGTTCCTTGAACCGCCCCACGAGCTCGTAGAGCCGGATCGACGACGGCGCCTCCACCACATCGGCGGTCATGACCTTTGCAACAGGCGTATCCAGCGTCAGGCCCTCGTCCAGTCCGCGGGCAAGATCGCTCAACGTCACGATGCCCGCGAGGGCACCGCCGTCCTGCAGCACCGGCGCCCCGTGGATGTGATGCGTATTGAAGAGGTGGATGGCATCACGGAGGGTTGCCGTGAGCGGCAGGGTCAGGAGCGGGGTGCTCATATAATGCTTGATCGACTGTTTCGGCAGGGATATCATCTCTGAAACGCTGATCAGGAGCGCCTGCAGGTTTTCATCCATACCGAAGACCTCACCGCGGACGAGGAGTTTATTCACCGGCGTGGGCCCGATCGTGACCATATCCCCTACGCGGAAGAGTTTCACGCTCCCGATGATCCTGGCCATCGCCTGACAGAGGTCCGGATGGCAGAGGGTGGTGAAACCGAGCTCCGCCACCCGGACGCCCTTCACCTTCTTCCCGTCGCGGAGGATCGGCACCTCGGACTGGTGCTCGAGGTCTCCGAGATTCAGTTCCTTGTACGCGTTTGCGGTCGGGCTGTAGCCCCCTTTCGGCCCGGGAACGCCGTCGACAAGCCCCAGTGCTTTCAATGCCTGCATCTGGTTGCGGACGGTGCCGGGGTTGCGCTTCAGCACATCCGCGATCTCCTCACCTTTTATAGAGTGAGAAGACTGATGGTATAGAGTAATCAGAGTTATCAGGATGTCCTTCTGAATCGGGGAAAGATCCATAATTATCACTCATAATATGTTGTTTAAATAGATTAGGTTGTGCGTACAGTGGAGTTTGAAACTATCCCGACCGTTCCGACGGCGGACGAGGTGCTCGACCGCAGTCTTCGCAGGGCGGCAGCCAAGAAGAAGCTGAAGACCAACGTCGATAGTGCAAACGAGGAGTTCGTGAGAGCGGTCGCAAAAGCCATCCACGACAAGTTGAAGAGCGTGGTCAGCTCGTTTCCGAGCTTCGAGCGCCTCTCCCCCTTTTACCGGGAGGCGACCGACATCCTGGTCTCGCTCGACCGGCTGAAACGATCCCTCGGCGCCGTCACCTGGGCGGCCGACCAGGTCTGGGTCATCGGCTCCGGTTACGCCCGCAACATGCGATCCGGAGTAGACACACCCTCAAAACGGCGGCAGGCCGTAGCCCGCATAGCCTCCATCGTCCACCAGGTGGAAGACGATCTCGTATACTTAAACGAGGCCCGGAACATCCTGCGGAAACTCCCGCACGTGAACGACGACGACTTCACCGTGGTGGTTGCGGGATTCCCCAACGTCGGGAAATCCTCGTTTATCAGGCTTGTCTCCACGGCGGAACCCGAGATCGCCGCCTACCCGTTCACCACCAAGGGGATCATCGTCGGCCACCGCGAGATCGGCAAGCGCGATCGGATCCAGTTCATCGATACGCCCGGGGTTCTCGAGCGCCCGGCGGACGAGAGGAACCCCATCGAGCGGCAGGCGGTCAGCGCCATCATCAATACGGCAGACGTCGTCCTCTTCGTCCTGGACGCAAGCGAACACTGCGGCTACTCGCTCGACGACCAGACCCGGCTCCTCGAGGAGCTGTGCCGGCTCGTCGACGTGCCGGTGGTGACGGTCGTAAACAAGGCGGATATCCGGGGGATCGAGGGCTACCCGGCGATGTCCACCCTCACCGGCGAAGGGGTGGAGGCGGTGCTAGACCTCCTGCTCGCGTTCAGAAAGGAAGCCACGAAAACGAGCCTGCGAGAGCCGCCCCAACCAGAAAACCAGCAATAGCCCCGCCGTTAAGGGGCGGAAGGCCTGCCTGGGGGTTTCCCTTGTTGACGAAGTAGAGGAGGACGGCGAGGCCGGCAAGCGCTCCCGCCATCGCGCCGAGCGTCGGGGCGGAGAGAACCCAGAAGACGGCGGGCGCGTCCACAAAGGCGTGCGACGATGCCACGAGTATGGAGGGCATGATCAGATCGCCCATACCCATGACGAATGCGCCGCGCTCCTCCCCCTCTGCGATATTGAGCCCCTCCCTCCGGAACGAGTAGTCCATTCTCTTCGGGACCACGACCATGATGGGGGACTTTGTCTCGAGGACGCCTTCGGCGAGCGTGATCATGTGTTTTGTCCGGTAGACCGATATGGCGTCGTAGACCGCGAGCAGCACGAGCAGCACGAGCACCGGCAGGACGGCGAGGGATATCCCGAAGATGGACGCGACACCCGCGGATATCAGCACGCCGAGGGTATCGATGACGTACCATTCCGGGTAGAGGTAGAGGAGCGCAGTCACCGCAACGGCGCCGATGAGCGTCCCGGCCGCGGCGGCGGTGGTGGGCCCGAGCGCGAGGAGGGAGAGCGCCGAGAAGATGTAGACGAACGTCAGGAATATCGAGATGCCGATGAAGACCGAGATGAAGCGCCGCCCTCCCATCCGGATCAGGAGGAGCAGGACCAGCGTGAAGACGAGCAGCATCCCTATAAATATCAGGGGATTTGCCACCGATTCGGGATCTTCGAACGCCACAAGCCCCGCCGCCTGCATGGGGATGACGAGGAGGACGGCAATCAGCTGGACGAACAGGAGCATGAGGGGCATTCCGAGAAGTGGCAGCCAGTCGCGTATCTGCATTACAAAACTCCATTCACTATAGGTAGGTTAATTAATGCATCCTCATCACTTTAAAATATGGAGATTCGCGAACTCATCGGCGACATCGTTCTCACCATCGTGATGGTGGTCTCCACCGTCGTGCTGGTGATGCGGTTCTGGCAGGACCTGATCATAGCGGTTGCTGCGACGTTCATGATGCTCTCCCTCGGGGGACTGCTCATCTCTCTCGGCATGAAGATCGTGAGCCTTGAGAACAGCGTCGTACAGCGGGAGCGCACCATGCGCGTGAACATGGAGGAGATGGGAAGGACGATGAGCGCCAAATACGACAACACGGTCAGCCACATCGAGCAGATCGTCGACGGGCTCTCCCGGCGGATGTACCGGTAAACCGGACCGTCATCTTAATGGCCTCTCCCCCTCTCATGATCTGGTAGCATGGGCGTTGCTATCCGAGATATCCTGGCAGATTGCAAAGAAACGTTGACATGGGACGATCTTTCCGGGATCGCCGCAGTGGATGCCCATAACGCGCTCTACCAGTTTCTCTCCATCATCCGGCAGCCCGACGGCACCCCGCTGATGAACGGTGCAGGAAGGATCACCTCCCACCTCTCCGGCATCCTCTTCCGGACGGCAAACTTCCTCGAGAGAGGCATCAAGCCGGTCTTCGTCTTCGACGGGAAGCCGCCGGAGTTCAAGCAGGAGACGATCGACGAACGGCGGGAGGTTCGCGCCAGGGCCGACGATGCCTGGAAGGCGGCGCTCAGGGAAGGGGATATGGAGGAGGCGTACAAGCAGGCGAGCGCATCCGCCCGTATCGACAGCCACACCATCGAGTCGTCCCGTGAACTCCTCGGCCTGCTCGGCATTCCCTGGATACAGGCACCGAGCGAAGGCGAAGCCCAGGCGGCACACATGGCACGGCGGGGAATGGTCACCTACGCGGTCTCGCAGGACTACGACTCGCTCCTCTTCGGCTCCCCGGTGCTGGTGCGCAACCTCACCGTCAGCGGCCGGCGAAAGACCAGGGGCCGGACGATCACCGTGAACCCCGAGAGGATCGTCCTCTCCTCTCTCCTCGACCGTCTCGGCGTGACAAGAGAGCAGCTCGTCGAGATCGGCATTCTGGTGGGCACGGACTTCAACCCGGGAGTCCGGGGCATCGGCGGCAAGACGGCCTTAAAAGTCGTGCGAAACGGCGATTTTGAGTCCGTGATCGCGGAGAAATCGCCCGAGTTCGACCCCGGACCGATCCGGGACTTCTTCCTCGACCCCCCGGTCACCGACGACTACGCCCTCGAGTGGGGGGCGCCGGACGTCGAAGGGGTCGTGGAGATGCTCTGCGGCCGCTACGACTTCTCCGAAGAGCGGGTCAGGAGCGCTCTTTCCCGGGTCTCGGTGAAAGCGGCGCAGAAGACACTGGATGCCTGGTTCTGAGCTCCGGAACGGCAACTCGCTGCAGGATGGACCGCTAAGGGTCTCCGACAACCTGAAACCCGCTTCTTTTTCCCCGGATACAGGCTCCGCCGGACGACATAACAGATATATGCGAGGACGACCCATTACGCCAATTGACGAACCTCTACCAGGCTTTCAAGGCAAGATGGAGGGTGCAGGGACCGACAGCGAATCAGCCTATCCCCGACCGCCGTTCAAGCGCCACCGCCCGTTATCGACCACCGTTCTCCCGGCTCGTCCGGCCCCTTTCCGCGACCGCGCCACCATCCGCGTTCTCCGTCGCTCAGAGTCGTTCTGCCAGACCCGGCAGGTCCTGCACGGACCGCCGTAAGGACTGCTACCCCGAACATGCTGTCCGCAAGATCGGGCAGCAGGACACTACCAGGTGATCCGACATGAGAGAACTCTACGAAAAGATGATAAACGAGGCCATGGCCGCCCAGCGGGCGGATGTGGATACGGTAAAGGCAAAACGCGGCCAGAAGTTCACAATCGAGGACACGAAGCCCTACGTCGATGCTGTCCGGAAGATGACGGCGATCGGCGACCAGAGCCAGGCGGTCATCGACCTTCACAAGAACTCGGTGATCTCGCACTCCGAGATCCTCCAGAGTCTCGCGACGACCGTCCGCCCCGAGGACGACCCGTTCGTCGAGCACTACCAGACACCCGTTGTGCTCGAGATCCTGAAAAGCCAGGACGAGGCGTTCGCAAAAAGCGTCGATGCCTTCACTGAGGCGGTCGCGGATGCGGAGGCCAGGATCGGGCTTGAGGCGGTGCGGCGCTACGGCGGGTTCTACGGCCCCACCTGCGTCGTCGACTTCGCGCTGATCCCGGGAAGCACGAGCAACGTGGTGAACCGGGTCCTGAAGAAGGCCGACATCCCGGTCGAGCACAAGCGGGCGATCCTCGCCGCCAAATCATGGGGAATGAACACCTCCTACGGGTTCGGGGACACCTTCGCCCACGCCCTCGAGGCAGGAGCCACCCCCGCCGAGGCGACGGCGAAAGAGATCGAGATCATGCAAAAGATCTACCGCGAACCGATCGAGGCCCAGGCGGAGCTGATGGATGCCGCAGGGGTGACATCCTTTGACCCGCGGAAGTACATGAACGAGTACCGGCGGCGGATGGAAGGGACCGTCAAGGCCGCCGTCGACGACGGCGTCCACTACGGCAACATCCTCACGGTCCCCGCCTACAGCGTCGGCGACGTCGCGCACCACATCGCGCAATCGACCTTCAACATGTGCAAGGACGACGTCGTCATGGCGGTGATCGAGGCGGTTACGGAGGTGATGGAGTCGTCGCTACGGAACTCGCTCGACTCCTATAAGAGTTACTGGGACGTCCTCTCCGTCGCGACCGGCGCTTCGGCCGCCGCGACCGAGTACATCCTCGAACTCGACGCGCTCAACGCCCCCATGGTCGTCGACCTGCTCACGAAGAGGTTCCACAACTACGTCCTCGCCTACCCGGCCCGGGGAGCCGCTGCGGAACTCCACAACTGCGACTTCATGGACATGATCTACCGCGGGTGGAGACTCATCGATAAGGCGCGGAAGAACCGGAACGGCGCCGACGAGGGCCTGACCCCCATGGTCGGCAAATACCCGGTCAATCTTGCGCCCATTCACGAGAACGAGGTGTTGATGAACCCGCAGTGGTACGCTTACCCGGCCTGCGCCATAACGGTCCGGTTCTCCGCCCTGATGCGCCTTGCCGACTACCCGTGCCTCCTCACGAGCGAACCGGTGACCGCGACGATGATGACGAACGTCATCGCTCTCGAGAAGGCTACCGCCGCCGCTCCGGTGCGGGCCTGCAAAAACTGTGCTACGACGAGCCTTGTCGACAGCCGGCAGCACTACTGCCAGTGGAAAGAGGCGATCTAAAGGAGAGATCTATCATGAAGTGCTACATCTGCGCCCTTGAGGGGGGAGAGAGCGAAGCGGTGGCGGTCTGCATCGTCTGCGGGATGGGACTCTGCATGGAGCACGCCATCAGGAAGGATGTCGATGTCTGGGAAGGCGGATACCCGCTCCCCAGCAAGCGCGTGAAGGCTCCGCTGCCGAGGATTCTCTGCCCCGAGTGCTATGCTGCCCTGTACGGGAAGTAAGGCACTTAAAATGCCCTTTTTGGGCTACTCATCATCTAAAATATAGTATCCGTATCTGGTGAAACCATGACCGTATCTCTTGGAAAACGATTCATCGCCGAAGCCGTCGGGACATTCATCCTGGTCTTCTTCGGGGCCGGCGCCGCAGCCGTCACGCTGATGCTCGCCGCGGGGACCACCCCGTCGACGCCTTTCAACATCGGAATAGGAGCGCTCGGGGGCCTCGGCGACTGGCTCGCCATAGGGCTCGCCTTCGGCATCGCCATCGCCGGGTCCATCTACGCCCTCGGGAGGATCTCGGGGTGCCACATCAATCCGGCGGTGACGATAGCCCTCTTTGCGACCCGGCGGTTCGCCGGCCGCGATGTTGTCCCGTACATCGTCGCACAGCTGATCGGCGCGGCGGCCGCGAGCCTGCTCTTTGCCTGGGCCGTCGGTTCGGACGCCGTCCTCGTCGGGGGGCTCGGGGCAACGGCACCCTTCCCCGGCATCGGCTACCTGCAGGCCATCGTCATCGAGGCCGTTGGCACGTTCCTTTTAATGCTCGTCATCATGGGCTCCGCCGTCGACGAGCGGGCCACTCCGGGCTTCGCCGGTCTTGCGGTGGGTCTCGCGGTCGCTGGCATCATCACGACGATCGGGAACCTGACCGGCTCATCGCTAAACCCCGCCCGCACGTTCGGGCCGTACCTCGGCGACTGGCTGCTTGGAGGGCAGAACCTCTGGGAGTTCTTCCCCATCTACATCGTCGGCCCCATCGTCGGCGCGGTGCTCGCTGCGTTCCTCTACGACTACCTCGCCGGCGAATGATCCAACCCAACCACTCTTTTCGTAACAACCGCAGCCAAACTAAAAACCTCGCCGCTGTGCGACCGGAAGAAGAGCGGTGAACCGGAGCGGATCCGGTTCGCCGCAAGTTCTCCCCGGACGCCCGTGAAGTTTCACGGGTACCCGGGAACCCTTAGCGTGGAGCAGACAACGGGATTCCGATGCTCCCACCCGGATCGACATCCGGAGATCCGCGTACCCAGCACAGGCGTCATCGGTTGCGTTCCCGTGGCCGGGACGTTCACATATACCCTCGGAGCCTCATTCCCGTCGAGGGTACTTATAGATTTCGGATGGGCGGCGTACCGCACCCCACCGGTGCCTGCCGGGGACCCGCAGGCCGAGCCCTCACTTAAAGCGCTCCGGATCGGTCTCGATATCGATGACGACGGGTTTGTTCATCTTCACCGCCCGGGAAACGGCCTCAGGGAGGTCCTGCGGCCGGGCCACCCGTATCCCGGCGCCGCCGCAGGTCTCTGCATAGGCGGCGAAGTCGGGGTTCACAAGCTCGGTGCCGTACGGCGGATAACCCGCCTCCCGCTGCTCCTCCCGGATCATGGCAAGTTCGTGGTTGTTCAAGACCACGACGACGATGGGAAGATCGTACTTGACGGCCGTGACGAAGTCGGCCATGACCATGGAGAACCCGCCGTCCCCGGTGATGCAGACGACGGTCGCATCAGGATAGGCCAGTTTCACCGCAATCGCCCCGGGGAGGCCGAACCCCATCGTCCCGAGGTAGCCCGACATAGCGAACCGTTGCCGCTTCATCCGGAAGTTCCTCCCGAACCACCACTGGTTCTCTCCGACATCGAGAGAGATGACCGCATCCTCCGGCAGGGTCTCGGAGAGGACCTTCATGACGTAGGGCGGGCGGATGGGGACGGCGTCCGGATCGGCTTCCCGATCGAGTTCGTCGAACCACTCCCGCTTTTGCTCCGCAAGCCACGCCCTGGCCCCCGTATCCTCCCGCGGCCGGACACGCTCCCGGATCCGGGGTATGGCAACGGCACAGTCGCCCCAGACCGCCACGACAAACGGGTGCTTGCCGAGCTGGAGCGGGTCGATATCGATATGGACGGCCTGTTTGTCCCCCGGGATCCCGGTGAAGTCGGAGAAACTCGCCCCGCAGGCGATCACGAGGTCCGACTCCGCGATGAGCGTGCGGGCATGCGGCGTCCCCAGCGGCCCGTGTACCCCGGCAACCCACTCGTTGTCGTCGGGGAGGATGCCCTTCGCGCGGAAGGTGGTGACGATGGGTGCCCGGATCGTCTCTGCAAGATCGAGAACCGCTCCCGCGGCAGCCATGGCCCCGAAGCCCGCGAGGATGACCGGGCGTGCGGCGCCGTCGATCGCCTCGGCCGCCGCCCGGACGGCCTCGTCGGTCGGGGCCACCGTAACCGCGGGAAGACAGGTCTCGCGCTCGCAGAAACTCGGCTCAAGCGGTTCCCTCTGGATATCGTTCGGGAGCGAGAGCTGGGCGACGCCGCGGGCGATGACGGCGTAGCGCAACGCCCGGGTGAGGAGTTTGACCGCCGTCGCCGGGTCGGCGACGGTGTTGTTGAAGACCGCGATGGGACGGAAGAACGCATCCTGATCGATCTCCTGGATGCCGCCGGGGCCGGCATACTGCGCCTTCACCTGCCCGTTCAGCGCAAGCACGCTCGCACGGTCCTCTTTCGCGTCGTAGAGCCCGGTGGCGAGGTTCGTCGCTCCCGGCCCGGCGATGGTCAGGCAGACCGCGATCTTTCCCGTGAACTTGTTGTAGGCGGACGCGGCGAGGGCAGCAGTCTGCTCGTGCCGGACGACGATGTACCGGGCATCCGGGTTTCTTCTGACCGCGTCAACGAGCGGGAGCGACGATGAACCGGGGATACCGAAGTACAGGGTGATCCCCCACGCCGCGAGTTCCGAGACCAGCACATCGGCCACCGTCACGGCGGCTCCTTCAGAGATAGTCTTCTTCATCCGTCTTCACCTCTTCCTCCTCTTCGCTCGCTCGCACAAACGCTTCCTTCCCCACGCTGCATCCGGGACACCGCCAGTCGTCGGGGAGTTCCTCAAACAGCGTCCCCGGCGGAATACTGGCTGCCGGGTCTCCCGCCTCCTCGACGTACTCGTAATCACAGACACTGCACACCCATCGTGCCATACCGTCCACGCTCCGAAGGTGAGTCTCCGGGCCGTAACTCATCTTCACGTATAAAAATGCCTCGCCCCCCCCGGTGATGGCGTCAGAGAGACCCGGGTTCTCCCGTCGCGGGGTGACTGCGCTTCTCGTCGCCAGCGGCGGCTCCACGGCTGTCCCCGTTGTCCTCCGCCACGTTCTTTGCCAGCGCCGAGAGGCCGAGGGTGGTCCCGAGGTTCATCGTGTCGAGCACCGATGCCGGAACGAGGACGAGCGTCGCCTTCTCCTTGAGGCCTTCGTAGAGCATGTTCATCGCCCGGAGGTGGAGGGCGGTCGGGTTGTCCTGGTAAGTCTTCGCGGCCTCCTCGAACTTCTTGGCCACCTGCAGCTCGGAGTCGCCGAGGATCACCCGCGCCTGCCGCTCCCGCTCCGCCTGGGCCTGCATGGACATCGCGTCCTGCAGCTCGCGGGGGATCAGGATATCACGGATCTCAACGGAACTGACGTGGATCCCCCACTGTTCGGTCCGGACGTCGATGATCCGCTGCAGTTCCGCGTCGAGCCTCTCCCGGCCCTCGATCATATTTGCGAGGTCGGACTTCCCGATGACCTCCCGGAGCGCCGTCTGCGCCGCCCAGCTGATGGCGGAACGGTAGTCCTCGACCTCCAGCGCCGCTTTCTCCGGGTCCCTCACGCGCCAGAAGAGGACCGCCTCGACGTCGACAGGGACCGTATCGCGGGTGAGGGTCTTTTCCGCCTTAAACGACGTCGTGATCGTGCGGAGATCGATCCAGTAGGCAATCGTGTCGATGAGCGGCACGATGATAAAGACGCCCGGACCCCTGAGGGCCGAGAACCGGCCCAGGCGCAGCACGATCGCTTTCTCCCACTGGTCGGCAATCTGCGTCGCAGCGGCGGCGAACATCCCCGCGAGGACGATGACGGCGGCAACCCACACGAAGAGGGAGAGGCCGGGGGTCGTGAAGGCAGCATACGCGACCGCCACTCCGAGGAGGGCTATCAGGAAGGCAACGGCATATCGCAACGGGTTCTGGCGGCTCATAGTTTTTACCTGCGGAGTGCTGTAGCCCCAGATATATAATAATACATATATAGTCCATTTTGAACCAGTATCTGCCGCCGTGCGGCGGGAGACGACCATGGAGATCCATGATATTCACTCATTCGACCTGACACCGGCCGAAGCGATCCGCCTCCAGGAGGCGCTCCGGGCCGGGGTCCGCCTCTCCAACGGCATCGGTGAGATCTCCCTCGTGGCCGGCGCCGACGCCTCCTACGCGAAGGGCTCGAACGAGATCCACGCGGTCGTCGTCGCCCTCAGCTACCCCGATCTTGCCGTCGTCGAGCGGGTTTCTGCCAACGCGGAAACGTCGTTTCCCTATATACCCGGCCTCCTGACATTCCGGGAAGGCCCCGCCCTCATCGAGGCGTTCCAAATGCTGCGATCAGAGCCGGAGGTCGTCTTCTTCGACGGGCAGGGGATCGCCCACCCCCGGGGGCTCGGCATCGCGAGCCATATGGGCGTCCTCCTGGACCGGCCCGCCGTCGGGGTCGCAAAGAGCCTTCTCGTGGGAACGGCGGCGGAGCCCGGGACCGGCAGGGGATCGACCGCGCCCATACTCCGCGACGGCGAGACGATCGGGATGGCAGTGCGAACGAAAGAGAGGGTGAAACCGGTCTATGTCTCGGTGGGCCACCGGATCGACCTTTCGCAGGCGGTCGACCTCGTCCTCGCGACCGCCCGGGGGTACCGGCTCCCGGAACCGACCCGGCAGGCCCACCTCTTTGCAAACGAGGTCAGGAGAGGAGACGAGCAGACCACCCTCCCTTCCTCCACGGAATAGAGCGAAACCGTTATCTGCGTTCGGGCCGGAGAAGCATTCGCCGGCCGGCGTGGCAGGGCCCGCCGGGACGGTTAAGAGTTTACGGAGCATGAAGCATGTTGAATACCCGTACATACTGCTTACCGACGGAGGCGGCGGGACATGGCAGCCCGTGAGATTGTGCCGGGCGTCTTTTCGGTCGGCGCCATCGACTGGGACCGCCGGCTCTTCGACGAACTGATCCCGCTCCCCGACGGCACCACCTACAACAGTTACCTGGTGCGGGGCAGCGAGAAGACGGCACTGATCGACACCGTCGACCCGACGAAGACCGCAGAACTCATGGGGAACCTGGATCGGCTCGGGATCGAAACGATCGACTACATCGTCTCCAGCCACGCCGAGCAGGACCATTCAGGGTCGATACCGGCAATGCTCGAGCGATTCGGCGACGCGAAGGTGGTGACGAACCAGAAGTGCCGCGACTTCCTGGTCGACCTCCTCCACGTCCCGGACGAGCAGTTCATCGTCATCGGCGACGGCGATACGCTCGACCTCGGGGGAAGAACGTTCGAGTTCATCATCGCCCCCTGGGTCCACTGGCCGGAGACGATGCTGACCTACCTCCGGGAAGACCGGGTGCTCTTCCCCTGCGACCTTTTCGGCTCGCACTACGCGACGAGTTCCCTCTACGTCCCCGACGAAGGCGTGGTTTACGAGTCCGCGAAACGCTACTACGCCGAGATCATGATGCCGTTCCGGTCGAGCATCAAGGCGCACCTCGAAAAGCTCGCGACGCGGCAGATCGACGTGATCGCCCCGAGCCACGGTCCGGTCTACAACAGGCCGGCGTTCATCGTCGACGCTTACCGGGACTGGACGGGCGATGCCGTGAAAAACACGGTGGTGCTTCCTTTCGTCTCCATGCACGGGAGCACGCAGGCGATGGTCGACCACTTCGTCGACGCCCTGATGCAGCGGGGTATCCCGGTCCAGCCGTTCAACCTCACTAAGACCGATATCGGCGACCTTGCAAAAGCTCTCGTGGATGCTGCGACGGTCGTGATCGGGTCGCCGACGGTCATCTTCGGCCCCCACCCGCAGGCGGTCTACGCCGCATACCTCGCAAACCTCCTCCGCCCGAAGACGCGGTACGCGACGGTTATCGGGTCATACGGCTGGGGCGGGAAGACGGTCGATACCGTGAAGGATATGCTCGGCCGGCTCAAGGTCGAGTTCCTCGAGCCGGTCTACGTCAGGGGTCTCCCAAAGGAGGAAGACTTCGCGGCGCTGGACCGGCTCGCCGACGAGATCAAAAAGAAACACGAAGAAGCGGGGATTCTCCCGTCCTGATATCCCCCCCTTCTTTTTTCGCGTTTTGCCGCCGGGTTCCGGAACCGCACGCCCGGCACCGAAATCTTAACAGTGTAGGATACCGACCAATCCTCGAGCTGACTTATGCCCCCGTCCGACTTCAAGAGAGTCATTGCCGAGTCGCCCTACGTCTTCGTCATCGGCGTGGCGGGAGACAGCGGATCCGGGAAGACCACGTTCACCCGGGCGATCCGGGAGATCTTCGGCAAGGACCTCGTCTCCACCATCACCATCGACGACTACCACAAATACGACCGCCGGGAGCGTAAAGAGTTCGGGATCACGCCGCTCGTCCCCGAGGCGAACCGGTTCGACCTGTTAGAAGAGCACCTCGCGGACCTCAAAGCGGGAAAGACGATAGTAAAACCGGTCTACAACCACAACAACGGGCAGTTCGACCCCCCGGTGCGCTTCAGCCCCACGAAGATCCTGATCCTCGAGGGGCTGCACCCGTTCATCACCCCGACGCTCCGGGACCTGATCGACTTCAAGCTCTACGTGGACCCGGACCCCGACGTAAAACGTGCCTGGAAGATCAAGCGCGACGTGGAACGGCGGGGATACTCCCCGGACGCGGTCGAGAGAGAGATGGAGGAGCGTAAGCCCGACTTCGAGCGGTACGTCGCGCCGCAGTGCCTGTTCGCGGACGCGGTCATTAGGATTGCCTTCTCGAAGTACGGCCGGGACGTAAGCGAGAAGCGCAACGTCTACCACGTCACCCTCTGCCAGAGCAAACTTAATCGAAGCATCGGGGACGTCGACCTCTCCATCGACCTCTTCGGGCTCCTTTCGCTCTCCGAGCGCGACTTCATGGTCGAATTCACGACTGAAGACGTCGGCGGGAGGACGATGGGGGCGCTCACGTTCGACGGGGAGTTAAACGATGCCGTCGCAAGAAAACTGGAGAGGAACATCGAGCTTCAGACGCAGGTGGAACCCATCGACCTCAGTCAGGACAGCGATTACCTGACGGCCGGGGATATAGCCCAGCTCATTCTCACCTGGCGGATCATCAACCGGCGCATCTTTATCGAGAGCGCTCCCGAATCGGCCGGCACCGGACAGAAGGCGTCTGTGGATAAAAGCGGGTGCGGATGCGGCCGCCGGTGATTCGGAGACCTCCGGGGCCGCTGGAGTTCGAACGGCGATGCAAGAGAAAGTAGATAAGAGCGCCCGGAGAACGTGTACCGATGGATAAGATCGAGCAGTTCTCGATCATCGCACCCGACATCGGCAACATCTTCAGGTTCATGAGCGCCGCAACGGCGGTGCCGCTCGTCGTGGCGGTGATCTACCGGGAGTGGGAGATGATCCTGCCCATGGTCTCCGTCCCGGTCGTCCTTTTCCTCCTCGGGACGCTTCTTGTCCGGGTCCCCCGGGAGGAGCGCGAGGCGCCCCTATCCGCCGCCCTCATGGCCGTCGCCCTGATCTGGCTGATCATCGCGATGGTGAGCGCCCTGCCGTTCTGCCTCGGGCTCGGTATCCCATACCTCGATGCCGTCTTCGAGGCGATGTCGGGGTGGACCGCTACGGGCCTGACCATGATGCGGTCGGTTGATGACCTGCCCCGGACGATCCTCTTCTGGCGGTCGCTGATGCAGTGGCTCGGCGGCATCGGGATCGTCGCCTTCACCGTCGCGATGGCTTCGAGGACCGGGCTGACCCAGTTCCGCCTCTACCGGTCGGAAGGACGCTCGGAGGCGCTGATGCCGAGCGTCGTCGCAACGGGCTTCGAGATGTGGAAGATCTACCTGGCGCTGACCGCCGCCGCGATCGGCCTCGTCCTCGTATCCGGGGTGCCCCTCTGGGACGCGGTGAATATTGCCCTTGTTGCGATCGCAACCGGCGGGTTCTCCGTCCACTCGGAAGGGATCCCCTTCTACAACAACCCGCTGCTTGAGGTTCTCATCGTCCCGGTCATGATCGCCGGCGCCCTGCCGTTCAAACTCTACTACCTCCTCTATCGCCAGAGAGGCGTGCGGTTCTTCGAAGACCAGCAGGCACGCCTCCTCTTCATCCTCGTCGCGCTCGGGATCGTCGTGATAGCGTGGGACCTCGTCACGCTCACGGCAACCGATCTCCCCACGGCCGTCCGCCAGGCGCTCTTCATGTCGGCCGCGGCGGCCACCAGCACAGGGTTCCAGGTCGCCTCCCCGAACGAGTGGGCGAGCGTGACCGTCCTCTTCCTCGCGATGCTGATGGTGATCGGCGGGTCGTCGGGGAGCACCGCCGGCGGTATCAAACTCTCCCGGGTGGTCCTCGGCTTTCAGAGCCTGATCTGGTGGTTCCGGCGGATGTTCGTCTCCGGGAAGGTGCTCGTGCCCTTCAAGTACGACGGCAAGGTGATCCCGAAAAACATAGCCGACCTCGAGGTCTCCCGGAACATGCTGACGATCATGCTCTACTTCCTGATCATCTTCGTCGCCACGATACTGGTAATGCACCTGCAGCCGACGTCCTTCGACTCGAGCAACGTGATCTTCGAGGTCGTCTCCGCGATGTGCAACAACGGCATATCCACGGGGTTCGTCTCGCCCGACATGGCCGATCCGGCGAAAGCCCTCTTCATCCTGGTCATGTGGATAGGGCGTCTGGAGGTCATTCCGGTGATCATGCTCGTTATGGGCGTCCTCAAGCGGTTCGATTGAGGGGGGTTGATTGAGCGGCTCGTTGCGGCGGCGAGGCAGTCCCGGAGGGCTCTTTTGTGAGGGGCTGGAGCGTGGGTATCCGAAGGAACGACGTTCTTCGAAGAACTTTGTTCTTCTCATGCTCACTGCGTTCGCACCTCACACATTGCAAGTTTTCGCGCTTCCTTCAGTCACGCCTCAGAGCATGCGGCATCCAGGGCCTGCATGTTCAACGTATCACCGTTCAGGGCATGGTGGACCCGTGCACGGCTTTCGAGGGGATATCGCGTCTGGGGGAGGG
>NZ_DAFZ01000106.1:0-6193 GCF_002498065.1 Methanoculleus sp. UBA208
ACACGGATTTCGTGGGATATCGCCATTGGGGGAGGGGCTGACGGGGAGGGGGGGCGAGCCCCCCCTCCCCTGTCTCCACTTACTAAGGAATTCCTGTAACCCCACCCCTCCCGGCCTCCGGCCTCCTCCCCCGCCCCACGGGGGCGGGGGCAGTGCGTGGCGATAGTCACCACGGTCCACTGCACCAGGATTGTTCCTCGCCTACGTTGTTCTGTCTGCCGCCGGAGGATCAGCTGCCCCACCAGAGCACTCCGGAAAAAAGACAGGATGGATAATTATATATCCGCCCGCCCGCACACTCCCATTAACCATGTACCTCGTCATCCGCTGTCCGGGCTGCAAAACCTTCAACTACGTGGACCGTTACCAGCGCTGGAGGCTCTGTCCCATGTGCGGGGAGGCGATCAACGTCGGACGTGCGCCGGTCTACCTGGATGTCGACGACTTTCTGGATGCAGAACGGGTGGTGGAGCAGCTGGAATCTTACCTGCACCAGACCGGAAAAAAAGACCTGACGGAACAGGACATCCAGCAGTTACGAGCCCAGTACGCAAGGTGGGTGAAAAACAGGGTCTGATCACCAGAGACGCCCGCAGCCCGGGCAGAGCATGCTCACTCTTCTTCCGCAGTGCGGGCAGTAAAGGCCCGTGCGCTCGTTGTTTTCCAGCGGCCTCCCACACTTCTTACAGTGAATCGGGGCCTCAAACCCACACTCGTGCCTGACCATCAGTCCAGATATTCGTAGTCCTTCACAAAAAGATTTCCTTTCCCGCGGTTCGCGATATCCCCGGCGAACCGGATAAGCGTGTGCCCCTCGTGCTGAACCGTCCCGATCTTTCTGAACGTGGGGAGCATCCCCTGCGCGGTGCCGTAGACGTAGCAGGAGCCCTCCTTCATGTTCGCACCCGGGCGGCGGCAGTCCCCGTGGACGACGAGCGTGCCGCCGCGCATCTCCGCCCCGGCCATGTCCCCGGCATTGCCGTGCACGGTCACGGTGCCGCCGGCGATGCTCTCCGCGAGGAAGTCCCCGGCGCGGCCGAAGACCTCCACGGTGCCGCCGGTCATTCCCTTCCGGCCGCCGCGGTATCCCGACGCGCAGTAGTCGGCAGCGTCGCCCCGGCAGACGATGGTCCCCCCCGCCATCTCCCGCCCGAGCCAGCCGTCGGCGTTGCCGTGGACCTCGATGGTCCCGCCGCTCATGAAATTGCCGCAGTGCATCCCGATATTCCCGAGGATGGTTATCCTGCCGCCGTCCATGTACTCGCCGACCCTCTTCAACCGGGACGTCTCCCCCGAGAGGACGACCTCGACGTCCTCCGCCCGATCGGCATCGCCCTCCACCGAGACCGAGAAGACCTCGTCGAGCCGGAGCTCGCGGTTCCCCCGCCAGACCAAAAGATCGGTGCCGTCGAGGAAGTTCTTCGGGACGATCGACTCCGCCTCGATGGGAATGAACGATCTCGCGGCGGGTTTCATCGCGAGGGTGACCTTCATATCCTCGCCTCCGTCTCGATGCACCGGTTCCGGTTCAGGTACTCCTCCTGCACCGGGTAGTTCCTCATCCGGACCGTGTAGTAGCGATCGAACTTCTCGATGAAGTCCGGGTCTTTCCCCATATCGTAAGCCTCCGAGACCTTCGGCCGGACCCAGAACGTGGCGTTGCTCCCGTCGACAAGGCACTCGCCCCTCCGGGCGACGACCGTGCCCCGCTTGATCGTGTACTCGGTCCGGCTGAACGCATCGATCACTTTTTGATAGTCAACCGACGGATCGACCTCGCCGATCTTGAGGGGATAGATGGCGACATCCGCATCGGCGCCCGGCCCGAGATGGCCTTTCCCGAGATCCTGGATCCCGAGCGCCTTCGCCTGGCCGGCCCGGGTCATCACCGCGATCTCGTACCAGTCCAGCTCCCGCTCGATCGCCGGGAGGGGCACCCTTGCCTCGGTATCGGGATGGATCGTGGCGAACTCGGCGTCGCGATACTTCTTGCTCATCAGGAGGCCGATGATCTCCGGGTATTTGACGAACGGCGCACCGTTCGGGTTATCCGTCGTCAGCAGGCACTGCCAGGGACTCTTCGTGAGGAGCGCGAGCTCAAGGCCGATCGCCCACATGATCGAGTTGACCAGGTTCTTGCGCCGGTAGATGACCGGGATGATCCCCGAACCGGTCTCGAGCTCCACGTCGTGGTTGCTCCACTTCTCGTGGTGGAGGCGGTAGAGGTTGAACTCCATCGGCCCGTCGGCGGTCATCGTCGTCGTCCGGCCGAACATCACCTGCCC
This sequence comes from Methanoculleus sp. UBA208, assembly GCF_002498065.1. Taxonomy (GTDB): domain Archaea; phylum Halobacteriota; class Methanomicrobia; order Methanomicrobiales; family Methanoculleaceae; genus Methanoculleus. The sequence continues at coordinate 2,286 of NZ_DAFZ01000106.1, forward strand.
CATGTCCATGACGATCTGGGGGCGCATATCGACGAACCGCGCAATCGGCTCGCTCTTCGAGCAGAAGTCCTTCCAATCCGATCCGCCGTAGGCGTGGAACTGGACGTGGGTGGCATACAGTGTCTGCCGTTTTTTGTTCAGGTCGGGGATGAGGCCGAGCGACCCGAGCGTGCAGGAGTAGTTCCCCGGGGTACCCAGGTTGTTGCAGTGGAGGTGGACGGAGTGCGGGAGGCCGAGGAGTTCGTTCGCCTCGACGATCGACCGGATGATCTCCGCGGGCGTCACCTCGAAGTAGGGCACCGGGTCCCTGATGCACGAGACGTTCTTGCCCCACTGCCATGCCTCGGTACCGCCGGGGTTCGTGAGCTTGATGGCGAACCCCTTCACCGCCCGGAGCGTCCAGCCGATGATGGCCGCGACCCTTTTTACGTCGCCGTCGCGGATCGCCTCCATGATCGCCCAGTTCCCGTCGAAGAGGGTGTTCGCCATCGTGTCCTGGAGGGGGGTGTAGATGAACTCCTCATGGGTATGGCGGGCCTCGAGCGGCGCCATCGCGCCCTCGAGCAGGGTGGTGTAGCCCATCACGCTGTAGCGGTAGCTGTTGCCGTAGGTGGTCGGGACGCTGTAGCCGGACGTGGCATGCAGCGGCCCCTGGCGGGGCGTTCTTCCGGCCCGCATATCCTCGGGGCTCATGTACCGCCCGAAGTTCACCTTCGTCCCGCAGATATGGGTGTGGGAATCGACTCCGCCCGGCAGGGTGAGCATGCCGCGGGCGTCGATCACCTCCGCCGCATCGCTCACCTCCTCGACGATCTTCCCATCAAGGATGGCGATATCCATCGTCTCGGCGTTGATACCCCGGAGAGGGTCGATCACGTAGGCGTTCTTCACCAGGAGTTCTGTCATCGTTCCAGCGCCTCCTGCATCAGGGCGCACATCCTGGAGAGGACCTCCCGATCGGACAGGTAATCGGTTGAGAGGACTTTCCTCGTCCGGATGGGCACCCCGTCCATCCGGTAGGCGGTCCCTTCGGCGTCGATCCCGGTCACCGCCACCGGGATCTGGACGTTGCAGAACGCGGTGGTGGCGTTCGGATAGGGATCGAGCTGGACCACCGGTATGTCGGCGAGGTGCTCGAGGCACTTCCGCGGGAAGTGGGCCGCCGGGTCGCTCCCGACGATCAGCGCCGCATCGCACTCTTTGCGGGCCAGGATGTCCACCGCCGTCGTCTCCCCGGGGTTGTAGAAGGCGATCCCCCGGGAGTAGTCGATCCCGAAGGGGTAGCCGGTCATCCAGGTGTTCACTTCGTTGGACCCGTAGACGTTGTAGTGGCCCCGCATCGCCGAGATCGTGAACTTCGTATGCCGGCTCAGCTCCGAGACGAGTTCGATGGCGTTTCTGATGTTCTTGTACTTCCCCCGGGTCATCGTGAGCCCGAGCCCGAAGTAGACCGCCCCGAACTTCGCATTCTTGCAGAGGTTTGCCACCCGGACGAGCTGCTCCCGGGTGACGCCCGCGACCGTCCGCGGGATAGTATCCGTCTTCCCCTGGACGATCGCCCGGAGCGCCGAGAGGACCGCGTAGTCCCCGCCGGGCTTGATCCGCACGAACTCGTCGGCGATGTTCGCGGTCTCGGTTTTGCGGATATCGACGACGATCACCTTCCGGTCGCGGAAGGCATTCTCGAGGAAGAAGCCTTCGGCATACCGCGTGTACCGGGAGAGGTGGCGGGGATGGGCGTCGATCGGGTTCGACCCCCAGTAGATCACGAGGTCCGCCCGGTTCTTCACCACCCCGAGCGTGCATCCCGGGTGCCCGACCTCCTGGATGGCGAGGATGGACGGCCCGTGGCAGACCGAGGAGGTGTTGTCGATGACGCCCCGCACGAGTTCGGCCATGTGCACCCCCACGCACTGGGCCTCCCCGTGGGTGCCGCTCCACCCGTAGAGGAGCGGGCGCTCGGCGGAGAGCAGCATATCGGCGGCGTACTGAACCGCCTCATCATAGGTGATATCCCTCCACCGGTCCCCGTCGCGCAGGATCGGGTTCTTCATCCTCTTCTCGCCCATGAACTTCGTCGTCCCGAGCTCGCAGGCGTTCGTCACGGCGACCACCCTGTCGTCCTCCACTTCCACCTCGATGTCGTCGCAGAGGCATCCGCAGAAGGGGCAGACCGCGTCCTTAACGATCATAAGCAAGGCCTCCCAGGTCTTCCATCAGCTCGTGAACCGTCTTCGGTTCTTCATCCGTCGGTTCGATCTCCACCTCGTGGGACTTGAAGTCCGGCATCCCGGTGGAGCGGGTGCCGGCAGCGACGATGTGGTTTGCGTAGGGCCCGTAAGGCACAAAGACGGTGCCCGTCTCCACCTCGACCGACGCGGACGCCCGCATGACGACCTCCCCGCAGGGCCCGGTCACCCGGATGGTATCGCCGTCATCAAGCCCGAGTTCCAGCATGTCGAACTCGTGCATGAAGCAGGTCGAGGTCTCGGCCGCGTATTCGGCGGAGGTCTTGTTCTCGACCGTCACGCCCTGGTTCACCGTCCGCCCGGTGATCATGAGAAACGTCATGCCTCCGCCTCCTCGAGATGCACCCCTTCCACCATCCGGGCGACCCGGATCGCGCGGTTCGGGCAGTTGTTCTCGCAGGTCTTGCATCCCGTGCACTTCTCCTCGTGGAGTATCGTCACCCGGCCGCCCTCGATCCGCATGATCACTTCGTCGCTTGCGGACGTCCCGGTCCCCGCGAGCTGGGGGTCTATCTCCCGGTTGACCGGACAGGAGACGCAGCAGTTCCCACATCGCATGCAGAGGGTGTCGTCGACCTGGAGCCGGTACCACGAGGAGAACGCCGTTTTGTCACGCCGGGTGACGTCGAGGATCCGCCCGCTCGATAGAACACCCTCGGGGCACGCCTCGACGCAGAGGCCGCACCGGATGCAGTGGCCCGGGTAGATCTCCGGTTCCCATCCGTCCTTTTTGTGGAGGACAGCGATGGCGCCGGGCGCCGGGCAGATCATCATGCAGGTGAGGCACCCCGTGCATTCCTTCTCCGTCAGGGACGGGTAGTCCTTGAAGTAGGAGGGGGCGACCAGCGGCGCGGTCTTTGCGAAGAAGAACTTCCTCACCCATTCCGGCCGGAAGAACTCACGCAGGTAGTAGACGATCGATCGCATATCCTCACCTCTCGTTGCACGCGATGCAGGGGTCGCTGCTGATGAACGTCGACGTCACGTCGGCGATCGACGTGACGTCCCTGATCATCGAATGGGCGCAGGCCTCGATGTTCATGATCGACGGCGTCCGGATCGCGATATCGACCACCCTGCCGTATTCGTCGGTCTTGATGGAGTAGGTCAGTTCGCCGCGGGGGGCTTCGCCGCCGTACGAGACCTCGCCCGCTTTGCAGAGGCCGCCGCCCCGGATCGGGCCGTCGGGAAGGGAATCTATGCACTTCCTTATCAGGTCGATGCTCTGGAAGACCTCCTGGAACCTGACCATGATCCGGGCGAAGTTGTCGCCCTCGGTCCGGGTTACCTGTGTAAAGCCGAGCTCCCGGTAGGTCGGGTGGCGGAGGCGGAGGTCGCAGACAACACCGCTCGCCCGGGCCGTGGGGCCGACAGTGTGGGCGCGGATCGCCTCCTCGCGATCCATGACCCCGATACCTTTGCTTCGCAGGGCAATCAGGGGGCCGGTCTCGAACATCCCGGTGTGCCGCCTCATCTCGCCCTCCACCTTCACGAGATCGGCGAGCATCGCCGCGGCGTCCTCCGGCAGGAGGTCGAACCGGACCCCGCCCGGGATCATGTAGGCGGTGTTGATCCTCGAGCCCGTGAGCCGCTCCAGGTTGTCGAGCACCGTCTCCCGTGTGTTTAAGAGGTACATCGCGAGCGTCTCGTGCTCGATCG
>NZ_DAFZ01000106.1:6491-22399 GCF_002498065.1 Methanoculleus sp. UBA208
GCGAGCGTCTCGTGCTCGATCGTGTAGCAGTAGGAGAAGTTCGCGAGGATGTGGCTTGCCATTCGGTCGAGCTCGTTCACGATGACCCGGAGGTAGGCCGCCCGCGGTGGGACCGCGATCTCGCTGATCTCCTCCATCGCCTCGATGAAGACCATGTTGTGAATGACCGAGCAGATGCCGCAGACGCGTTCGGCAAGGAACATTACCTCCTGCCAGGGCCGGCCCCGCATGATCCGCTCGATCCCTTTCTTCATGTACCCGAGCTCGACCTCGGTCCTGAGCACCCGCTCGCCCGCCGTCTCGCACTTGATGCGGACGGGCTCCTTCCAGCAGGGATGCACCGGGCCGAGCGGGATGGACACGTCGACGGTCTTCTTCATCGTTGCTTCTCCTCGTAGTCCTTGTAGATCAGCGGCGCGACCGAGAGTATGGCGGAGAGGATCTCCGTAGGGCGGGGCGGGCAGCCCGGCACCTGCGCGGCGATTGGTATATAATTCTCGACGGGCGGGGTCGTCAAGGTACCCCTCCGGGCATAGACGCACCCCGATATCGGGCAGTTCCCGATGGCAACGGCCACCTTCGGCTCCGGAATCTTCTCCCAGATGTCGCGGAGCTTGTCCACCCACTGCGGGGTGACGGAGCCGATGACCAGGAGGACGTCGGCCTCCCGGGGGTTGTTGTGGACGTAGATGCCGTACTGCTCGATGTCGTAGCGCGGCGCGAGGCAGGCGAGGACCTCGATGTCGCAGCCGTTGCACGACCCGACGTCGACGTAAGCGACGTGGATTGACCTCGACCGGACGGCGTTCTTGATGTCCTGGAGGATGCTCATGAGAGGATCGCCTCCCGGACACGTGCTTTTCCTCGCGCGATCGCTTCGTCGAGAGACGATTCGTTGCCTGTCATTGCTCTTGTCTCATTGCATATCGTCTGCATGACCCGGGGATCCACGAGCGGCACGAACCGGGTGAAGAGTTCGCACCCGAGATCTTTTGCCACCAGGTCGCTGTCGTTATCCGCGTGCTGCTGCCCCATCTGCCACCGGGATTCGAGGTTCTCGAGCAGGGACATGTCGAACCGCCGGATCATCACCATCCGGAGTTTCGCGTTACTCATCCCGAGGCGCCGGGCAATCGCCCGGACGGCCTCGTCATGCTTCGTGCTCGTCAGGATGTTGTACTTCATCTGCCGGAGGTCTTTCTCGTAGAGGTACCCGGTCATGCGAATCCTCCCGCCTTCAGAAGAGCGTAGCCGACGAAGAGGGCGACCGCCAGCCAGAGTCCCGCCGTCTCGAACCTTTTCATCCGCTCCTCGTTCGAGACGCCGTGGACGAGGGAGAGGGCCACGAGGACCCCGGCGAGGGCCACCGCCTCGCCCCGGACCGTCCCGTTCTGCAGCCACTGCACCAGGGCGATGACAAGGTACGCCGCCCCGCCAAAGAGCACCAGTTCGCGGATCATGGCATCACCCACCACAGGTATCCGACGTAGGCGAGCATCGCGCCGGTGATGAGCCCCTGGATCGTGACGCTGTCAAACGGCGAGAGCATGGGCGTTACCGCGCATACGAACGAGAGCGACACCAGAATCACGGTCATGATGACGAGCGCCAGAGAGAACGGCACGGCCCCGATGAAGATCGCGACGAAGGCGTAGAGGAGCACGAACGTCTTGAGCCCGTCGATGACGGAGATCCCCGCCCGCCAGACCCCGAAGTGCTCGGTCTTGTAGCCGCTCACGAGTTCTTTGCTCTCGACGATGGAGAAGGGGCCGTAGGGCATCTTCGAGAGGATCACGAGGTACATTGCTATCGCAACAGGCGGCGCTATGAGGAGGAACGGGCCATGGACTGCCTGGTAGGCGGTGATGTCCGAAAGAAGGAGCGACCCCGTGAAGAGGTAGATCGCGGCGATCGTGACGAAGAGCGGAATCTCGGAGGCCGCGGATATGACCGACCGGACACCGCCGAACTTCCCGTAGGGTGATCCCGACGAGAGCCCGAACCCGTGCTCCACGACCTTGTGAAGCATGTAGATTGCAAAGAGGATCAGGATGCTCTCGCCGGCAAGGACGATGAAGAGTGCGGCGCTCCAGATCCCGATGCCGACGAGCACGACGCCCACGTAGAGCGTGGCGCTTGCGGTCTTCGGGACCCAGGTGCTCTTGAACGAGAACTTCAGGGCGTGAAGGATCTCCTGCCAGACAGGAGGGCCCGGTCTCGTCTGTACCCGTGCGATGACTTTCCGGTGAAGCCCCAGCAGGAGGAGGCCGAAGATTGCTGCAAATGCCAGGTACTCGATCATGTCAGTATCCTATGAACGGGATATCCTCTTCTCCGCCCGGAGCCCGCCACCAGAGCCCCAGGAAGATGACCAGTGCGGGAAACGCGATCACGATGGCTGTCTCCGCCGCCCAGAGCGGGATGAGGCCTGCTGCGAGCAGCCCCCATGCGGCGACGATGACGGCGGCCGATGCCGCGAGTCCCAGGGAAACCGTCTTTCTCTTCATGGTAATCAGATGGTTATGGCAATCTCCACGACGCGCAGGAAGATCAACAGCGACGAGAGGGAGCACATGATGACGTAGGGGGCGCCCGGCGCCCGGAACATCTCGGCCTTTGCCGCGTAGAACGGCGCCATCCCCTCTCCGATGACGCCGAGTGCGAGGAGGGCTTTGCCTATCAGCGGGACGGCAGAGGCGCCGGCCGCAAGAGCCGGTATCGAGAGCGTGCCGGTGGTCGCGAGGATCAGCGCGGCGCCCCCGAAGAGCGGCAGGGTGGCGACCATGGCGACGATGCCGTATTCGTACGCGGCGTCGAGGACGTGGCGGCTTTTTACCGCCGCGACGATGCCGACGTTCGTGATGCCGACGAGCGAGGCAAAGAGCGTGAAGTTGAAGATGTCCCCGCTCCCCATCGCGCCCATCGTCGCGAGGCCGCACGCGATCGTCATGAACCGCCGGAAGCGCATCTCGGAGACAGCGGTCTCCTTCGCGTAGTAGGCGTCCCCCCCGAACGCTATATCGACCTGCCCCTCGGGCCTGCTCAGGATGGCAAGGGCCGTGAAGATCAGCGCGAGCACAAACAGCGTCGTGGTGTAGGGGGTGTAGTAGTGGAGGATATCCCCGAACTCCAGCACGAAGAGGTCGCTTCCGCCGATTTCAGGCATTCGGACCACCCCGCATGGTGCCGATGAGCGACATCTTGGCCATGACCTTGACGAGGATCGCAGCTCCCGCGAGCATGACCGCGAAGAACCAGTGCTGCGGGAGGAGCATGAAGACGAAGAACGCGACGATCCAGAGCACCCACGAGTAGCCGCTCGCCGTCTCGATCAGCTCGAACCGCTCGTTGTGGCTGCGGCTGAGGAAGTAGAAGATCACGCCGAGGCCGGCGACGGCCCCGCCGGAGAACCCGGAGAGGATTATGCCGTAGACGACGAGGATCGCGGCGAGTATTCCGGGAGCGCTCTCCATCACCTCGATCTGCAGGCCGGCCGCCGGCGGCCGGACGTAGCCCTCCTTTACCCGGTAGATCTCGGAGAGCGCGATGAGCTCCGAGACCCCCACCACGAGGCCCGGCAGGATGAGGGCCTCCGCGAGGTCGGTGCCGACGAGCGCGATGAACGCGAGGGTGACGACCTCGACGAGGTCCGTGAGCAGCAGGCGGTGAAGGCCGTCGGTCTCCCGCATCAGGGCAAAGAACGCGGTTCCCGCTGCCGCAAACGCCACCAGGAGGCCGATTGAGTAATCGGGGATCATTCTGCCTCCCTCCGGAAGAGGTAGGAGGCGATCGCGAACGCTGCAAAGAGAATGCTCGTCTCGACGACCGTATCGAGCCCCCGGGTGTTGTAGAGGATCTCGTCGACGATCCCGCCCGGATGGGCGACGATCGTCGTGCCGAGGTAGTGCGTGTGGTCCGCGAGGTACTGCGAGAGCGGCGTTAAGTAGGCGGTGACGTAGCCTGCGTAGGGCGAGTTCTCCGGGTACTGGGCGACGACCTCCGTTGTGCCGAACGGCACTCCTCCCCGGTCGTAGGGGTAGAGCCCGCTCGCGGGGTCGAGGTCCGTCTTCGGGTAGAGCTGCTGCTCCTCGAATCCGAGCGGCAGGGAGAGGATGCCGGCGAGGGAGATGATGATGCACGCACCGGCAAAGAGCGCCACGAGGTTCTGGAAGTTGGAGACGAACCTTGAGATCCGCGTGATGATCAGCACGATGCATCCCTCCATTCCATCAGCCGCACGATGACGAACGTGCTGATCGCGGTGACCGCAACGAACGTCAGGAGGGCCAGGGCTTCGTCGTAGGCGAGCATGACGAGTAAGAGCCCCCATGCCGGTATCTCGAGGTTGATCAGCCGGGCGACGTAGGTCTTCGGCCTCACGAAGGCGACGCCGAGGACGCCGATGACGAGGACGGCGAGGCCGAGAACGAGGGTGGCGTTCACGCCTGCTCCCTCCTCACGACCATGAGAACGAATATCGTGGCGACCGGAGCGATCAGGGAGACCGCGATCGCGACGTCCAGGTAGCCGCGGTCCACGATGAACGGCACGATGCCGGCGACGAGGATACCGAGCGAGATCACTTTTCCGTAGGAGTCCCGGATGAGGGCTGTGGAGACCGCGCCGAGGAGCGCGACGAGCCCGAACGCAACCTCGAGGGCGACGATCACCGTTTCATCCCTCCCGCGTAGGTGCTTGCTATGGCATTCGCCTCGAGCGTGGAGCCGACGAAGTAGGCTGCCGCCGCGACGATGGAGAGCGGGTGATCGAGCAGCAGGACGAGCGCACCGGCGACGGCGAAGTTCATGACGTTCGTGTAGGGGAGTTTCCGGGCGGTGTTTTTCTCAATGATGACCCGTATAGCGGCAAAGACCGCGATCGCGGCCACTAGGTAGAGCGCGATCACTGTCTCGCCCTCCAGAGCCGGTCAAGAAGCCGGCTTGCGTGGGTATGGGAGAGCCCCTGGATGGTGAGGATGGCAATCACCATGCCCGCGATGAAGTCGGTTGCGGAAAAGCCGACCAGGGTGAAGGCGTAGACGACGAACGTGGCGAGAACCGCGCCGGTGGTCCCCGCGTAGCCGGGGTCGTGGCAGATGCGGTTGCCGACAAAGACCATAAGGGCCGCAGCGAGGCCGCCGGGGATGCCGGCGGCGTAGACGCCGCAGGCGGCAAGGAGCGTCCCCGCCGAGGCGTCGGGGGAGCAGACGATGTTCCCCATCATGGTGCCGCCGGCAAGAGCGCCGCCGCCGGCCTCGATGTCCCGCGCGACGGCAGACGCTCCGCTGACGCCCCCCGCTTCCGGCAACCTGAAGAAAATATCGACGGTAACGAAGAGAATCCAGCTGATGGTCGCTGCCGCCAGGATATGGAGGAACTCGCCCAGCATTCTAGCTCAACTAATGGAAAATATGGTTAATCAATTCAATAAAGGTTTTGTTGTTAACATTTCGGGCCCGATTTGGCCGAATTACGGCTCCGGATGATCTCCGGTACGACAGCCCCTGGTTGATTTGATATGTAATGTAATGGGTTTTATATACAATATATTTTTCCACGCACCTTTTTGGGGACTCTTTGCGCCGAAATTTCCGGATCCCGGCACCGGAGAGGGTCTCCGGATCGGCCCGGGTGCGCGTGGTGCCGCGCATGCCCGGCCGTCAGGCAGGCTCCCGGACGACGAGCTCCCGGCGGAAGGCGCCCCCTGTGGCGCCGGGGAACAAGTATAATTCTCCCGGCACCGACATATATGCACGCGGGGGTTGCCGAGCCAGGTCAAAGGCGCTGGATTTAGGGTCCAGTCTCGAAGGAGTTCAAGGGTTCGAATCCCTTCCCCCGCATACGCACAATTTTCAAGGTTTATTTCCTCCAGATCGAGGATCATCGTACTCACGCGACCGAGAGGAGATCACTGACTCCCTGCACTACCTCCGCCGCCGTAATCTTGCTCACATGATCTGCCGCGCTACCCAGACCGCACTCCAGCACGGATGCGCTTCTTTTCAAGGTAGGTCGGGTCACGAGGCCTGGCGAGCCGGAAGGCAGGCGAGGGGTGACTGATCGGAGAGTGCGACGGTTTGTTACGCGACCGTCCGTAGGACAGGAGCGTGAACACCGCAGGAACGACGTTCCCCGGTAGCAGCTCCGGGATCCTACGTATCCTTTGCCATCCGTGCGATCTCCTCCGGGGATAGAGAGGCATACCTCTGATCGGACACCACCGATCTCATAAGGTCCGGATCGGCCTCCAGCCGGCTGGTGAGGCATTCCGTAAGCACCCGGAGCGGAGGGGACTCCGATTCCGCCCGCGAGTAGTACATCCACAGCCCGTCGCGACGAGCGGTCACCAGACCTGCATGGCGGAGAACCGTGAGGTGTCGCGAGATCTTCGTCTGGGGCATCGCGAGGGCCACCTGTATCTGGCAGACGCAAAGCTCGCCTTCCCCGAGCAGAAGAAAGATTCTGAGCCGGGTCTCGTCCGAGAGCGCCTTAAAGATCGTGACATAGGAGTGAAGATTGTCAGCCTCCCGGCGATGCGACCGGACGGTCATATGCCGCCACCTCCTTTCATACGCGCGGATCCAGTGAGATTCATGCGATCACGCCCCCGAGCTGGAACACCTGCAGGACGATGCCGGTGAGGATCGCGACCCCCAGCACCGTGACGACGAATGCTGCAACAAGCCTGCGCTCAAATATCGAAGCAAGAAGGGTCACTTCCGGAATGCTCGCGCCCGCCCCGCCGATGATGAGCGCCATGACCGCACCGACCCCCATCCCCTTGGCAGCAAGTACGGCACTGATGGGGATGATCGTCTCTGCCCGGATATACATGGGGATGCCGATGATCGCTGCGACCGGGATAGCGAGCGGGTTCTCCGGTCCCGCGAGGGAGACGATCAGGTCTTCCGGGACAAAACCGTAGATGAAGGCCCCTATGGCGGCACCGAGGACGAGGTACGGCAGTACCTGGCGGAAAAGCGTGAACGCAAACCCGAACGCCGAACGCATGCGCGTACTGTGGGTGGGCGGCGCTACGCCGGCGGTCCCGCACGCGCAGGAACAACATCCGGCTGCCGCTGCCCCCTCATCACTACTCTTCTCCGTTCCAACCGCTTTCACGAATCGCAGGTACCCGCGGCGTTCGAGCGTAAGACCGGAAAGGACGGCGATAATGAATGCAATGACGCCGTAAACCAGCGTCGGAAACGGGCCGACGAATGCGAGGGCCAGGAAGATGATGATCGGGTTTAAGAGCGGTGATGCGAAGAGGAATGCCATACTTGCCCCGAAGGGAACTTTCGCCTTCAGCAGCCCTACCAGCACCGGAATCGTCGAGCAGGAGCAGAACGGCGTGAGGGCGCCAAAGACGGCTCCCATGGCGGTTCCGAGCACCGGGTACCTGCTGGTGAGCGCGCGTTTGATCTTCTCTTCCGGGACGTATTCCTGGATGAGTCCGACGACGAAACTGATTCCGATAAAGAGCAGGACGAGTTCGGCGGTGATGACCAGGAACGTCTGGACCACGTCGGCAAGATCGTTGATGCCTATCATAATACCCAATATTCGTATATTCGAATATACATATATTGATATCCTTTTGCGATGGTGATACCCTGTGTCGGATGCCGGTGAAGGCCACGATCAGGATGGGCGGCGGGGAGACCAGAGATCTCCCGCGTCTGGGGCCCCGCCTGAAAAATAGGGGGCGAGCGCGGCCGCACCGGCGGCATCCGGCCTCACCCAAGCAGCATTGCCGCGAGAAGGTATACCCCGATCCCGATGAAGAGCACCCCGACGATCCGCCGCGTCCAGTACTCGAACCTCTCCGCCGCCTTCATCGCGCTCCCCACCTTAGCAACCCCGGTCACCATGATCAGCGAGAACGCGATCACCGGCAGAGCGGTGGCGACGGCAAAGACTGCCGGTACCCCGAGCGGATCGGAGGCCCGGAGCGCCAGCGGGACAAGCATCGCAAAGAAGAGCACCGCCGAGAACGGGCAGAAGGTCAGCGCGAAGAGCACGCCGAGGATGAAACTCCCCGTGAGTCCCCGGTCGGCGACCCGTTCCTTGAACGCCGCAAACTTCCTGCTGCCGCCCTGAAAGGAGGGGAGCGGGACGAGATCGAGCATCACGACCCCGATCGCGATCAGCAGCGGGCCGACCAGCATCTCGCCCCACGTCTGGAGGAAGAGTGAGATCTCCTGGACGGAGAGGCCGAAGATGACGATCAGCGCCGCAAGCCCGACGTATACGGCCATCCTCCCCGCACTGTAGAGCGAGCCCGCAAGGATGGTCTGAACCGGGCTGCCGATCCGGCGGGAGAGGTAGCCGATCGCGGCGATGTTCGTCGCGAGCGGGCAGGGGGAGAGGGCCATCATCAACCCGATGAAGAACGCGGCGACGAGAGGGATGCTGCTCGTCCCCATCGTCTCCATGAACCCCATCAGGCTCATTGCGAGAAGTCCCCGGCGAGACGCATCCCGATCAGCGTCTTGAGATACTGCATGAATCCGGGTTTGTCGTTGAGTTTGTACCAGACCCGGATATCCTGTTCTTTATAAAATCCACCCTGGTCGTCGTAGGTGCCGATCCAGAGGGACGAGCCGGTCGCACCATAGCGCTCGACGATCTCCTTCTTTTCCGGGTCGGCGACATCGATGTGGTCGAAGATGATCTTCCCGGAGCCGAGTTCTTCGGGGAAGTGTGTCTTCACGGTCTCTTCGGCGTAGTCGCCGAGCACCACGCAGGAGTAGCACTGGTTCGGCGCGGTGAAGTGGATGACCTCGACTTTCGTGACGGTGCCGTTGAGCGGCGAGATGGTGGCGGCGTTCGCTCCGCCGGGTTCCGTCGTGCACCCTGCAAAGAGGGCGGCAAAGGCCAGGAGGACCGACAGCGCAAATAACGGCAGGACCTTTCGTCCGGTTATGCTGCAGGCAGGCCCCCTGCGCACGCGCGGGGCCTCGGGGCTGCATGGTTGTTTTGTTTTCATCTGGGACACTCCTGTCGCTGGATTGACTGTTACAACTTGGTTTGAAATGGTTCTGTGTTCTTGTACAGGTTGATATATATGCTTTCTCCAGTGACGCTTCAGCACCACATTCCCCTGCCGAAAAATCGGCGTCTCTCCACCGCGTACCGGGGGGCGATCCGCAGAAGCGGTCACTCCGGCTCGCTCCCGCTCCTCAAACCGCTCTTCAGTATACCGCAGGGTCTCGACGATGCGGGGGATCAGGACCCTGTCCATTGCGTTCACCTTCCGGCGTGTCCGCATGATGCTCCCCTCAAGCGCCCGGAGAGTCTCCTCCTCTTCTTCGAGGAGGGGGTCAGGTGCAGCACCCGGCTGCAAAGATGCGAGGAGCCGCACCCAAACCCGGAACCCGGGTTCCCGGCGCGACGTCACATCCTCCGCGGCATGCTCCGCCTGTGCAGGTGCATCGTGGCGGCGGTGAAGACCAGGGTGAAGAGGCAAAGCGCTGCGATGTCGAGCGGCACCGGGAAGTAGTGTGCGCCCGTAAACGAGTAGCGCACCAGGTCGGTGAAGTAGGTGAGCGGCGAGCAGACGGCAAGGTAAAGCCCCCACTCGGGCATCTGCTCGAGCGGGACAAAGATCCCGGAGATAAAGACGAGCGGAAACTTCAGGAGCGAGGAGAGCATCATGATGTTTGAAGGCACGTTCGTCGGGGGGGCGGCAAGGAGCATCCCGATAGCCGAGAAGCAGACCGCCGCAAGGAGGACGGCGGAGCCGAGCGCGATGCCGTGCAGGAGCGGCAGGCCGAGGGCGAGGGCGATGAGGAGCGTGACCGCCGTGACCCCGATGCCGAAGAGGATGGAGGCGATCATGTCCCCGAGGACGATCGCCTCGATGGTGATGGGACAGGCTGCGAGCCGCTCGAGGGTCTTTGCCTGCCCTTCCCAGGGAAAGATAGCCGGGGATACGGCGGTCGAGGTGAAGAAGAGGGTCATCCCCATAAGCCCGGAGAGGAGGAACGCGAGGGGGAGCTGCCGGCCTCCCATGAAGAAGGCCAGGAAGAGGAAGACCGGCATGAAGATGCCGAATATGAGCACGGGGCCCTTGGAGTAATAGATACGGATATCCTTCTTTGCTATCGCCCATGCCCGCCGGACCTGTTCGGACGTTCCTGCCGGGTTCATGGCCGCTCCTCCCCGGTCAGCCGCAGGAAGACCTCGTCGAGCGACGGGGCAAGGGTGTTCAGGGTGAGGATCGCCGCACCGCGGTCCCGGCTGAATGCCACGAGGGAGCGGATGGCCGTGTCCTGATTCTCTGCCGTGATCTGCCATTTGTCCCCCGTTCGGGCAGCCCCGGTGATGCCCGCAAGCCCTGAAAGGAGGTCTCCCGAAACCTCCCCATCGAAGCTCACCTCGATCCGGTGGACGCGGTCGATCGCGGTCTTCAGCCTCTCCGGTGCATCGATCGCGACGATCCGGCCGCCCCGGATGATCCCGACCCGGTCGCAGAGCCGGTTCGCTTCCTCCATGTTGTGGGTGGTGAGGAAGATGGTGGTCCCGTCCGCATTCAGCGCCCGCAGCATGGCGAGAATCATCTGCGTACTCTGCACGTCAAGCCCGCTCGTCGGTTCGTCGAGGAACAGGAGCTCGGGCTCGTGGAGGAGCGCCATGGCGAGGATGAGCCGCTGCTTCATGCCCTTCGAATAGCCCTGCACCTTCTGGTCCCTCCTCTCGTAGAGGCCGAGGGTTTCGAGGAGGTCGCGTGAGCGCCGATCCGCCCGGTCCCGCTCAAGCCCATAAAGTTCCCCCATCAGCATGAGGTTCTGCCACGCGGTGAGGTCGACGTAGGCGTTCGAGGTCTCCGGCACGACGCCGAACCGCTGCTTCGCATCGACCGGTTCCTTTCGGATGTCGTGCCCGAAGATCCTGACGCTCCCGCCGTCCATCGGGACGACGCCGGTGAGCATCCTTGTGGTGGTGGTCTTCCCCGCCCCGTTCGGGCCGAGAAAGCCGAAGATCTCGCCTTCGCGGACCTCGAACGAGACGTGGTCCACGGCGGTGACGGCGCCGAAAGTCTTCGTCAGGTCTCGCGCCTCAATCACTCCCGGCATGACTGATCCATCCTCTCAACGTGGCGTATTCCGAGGATGGTCATCCGTGTGCGGCACCTGATGCCCCGCACCCCGTTTGCGGCCACCGCCACGAGGTGCCCCGTCTCCACCTGGTACTCGTCGTCTCCCGAAAAGATGGTGCCTTCCCCGGAGAGCACGAGGAATTGCACCGCGTACGGTTCACGGTGGGGCGGGATCCCCTGGCCGCTCTCGAAGCAGACGAGAACCAGATCGGTCTGCCCCGATCGCATCAGGTCTTTCTTTACCGGCCCGCTCCTGGAAAACTCTGCCATCTGCGTAAGATCCAGCCGGGCACTGCGGTTCTCACCGGTGTCCTGTGTCATGATGTCTTCCCTTCCCCGTATCTCTTTCATCCGCACACGAGAGTTACGTCTGAAGTGTCTCTGACAATACTTTCTCAAATGAAGTATTAAGGTACTTCCTGTCGATACTGATACTTACTATGTGCAACGATAGTGAAGCCTTCGGCACCTGCCCTCTCCGGGGAATACTCCCCGTCATTGCGAAGAAGTGGACGCTCCTTATCATCACGACCATCGGACGGGCAGGGACGATCCGGTTCACCGAACTGCAGGAGGCGCTTCCCGGGATCAGCCCGAAGACGCTCACCGACACGCTCAAAGTTCTCGTGGACGAGCGCCTCGTCGAGCGGCACTGCTACGCCGAGATCCCGCCCCGGGTGGAGTATTCGCTCACCGGGGACGGTGCCGGGCTCCGGGAGGCGATACTGCCGCTCCTGCAGTGGGCATCGGAGCGGGATGCAGGACAGGTTCCGGCGTGCAGCCTCGTTGCGCCTTCGGGTGCCTGCACCCGGCCGGCGTTCACTCCCTGATTGCCTCCATAACGGCGGCCGAAAGGCGCTCGATCTCGTCGAACCGTGGCTCGGCCATCCCGTTCTTTGCGATGCCGCAGTCAGTTGCAACGATATGCAGGTGCGGCTCGATGCCGAGCGCCCTGAGTTTCTTCTTCCCGCAGCAGTCGGCGCACCCGTCCAGCACCAGGACGCGATCCGCGTGCCGGACCGCATTCGCCAGCGCCGCCGTCGGCCGGGTGGCCGCGATGCAGGCCTCGACCGCTCCGCAGGAGCAGTGGAGGAGCATCGCCCCCGTCTGGGCGGTCAGCTTCCCGGTGTTCGAGATCCCCGAACAGGCGATGACGGTGACCGTCAATCAGTTCCCCCCGAACGTCGCGTCGATCCAGCCGGTAATCTCGTCCCGGATCCGCCGGACACCGGCCATGATCTCCTCGTCGGTGCCGGTGAGGGTCGAGGGGTCCGGGAACTCCCGGTGGATCTCTTCCTTTGCCCAGGGAAAGAAGGGGCAGATCCCGCCCTCGCAGACGGCGACGAGGAGATCCATCTCCTGTTCGTCGAACTCACCGAGATCCTTTGAACGATGACCGGAGATGTCGATCCCGAGCTCGGCCATCGCCCGGACGGCATACTGGTTCAGGGTCCCGGGCTCGGTGCCGGCGGAGAAGGCCTCATACCGGTCGCCGTAGCGGGCGTTCATGTAGCCCTCCGCCATCTGCGAGCGGGCGGCGTTATGGGTGCAGACGAAGAGCACTCTCTTCTTCATACCACACCTCGTTTCAGAGCGACGAGCAGGAACCCTGCTCGCTGCCTCCCCGCTGTTTCGTGAGCGCGGCAAGGGCATGTTTGCCCCGGGAGTGCGGGAGCGCCTTTCTGTTCAGGTACTCGAGATGCTCGACGATCTCGGGGAGGTAGTGCGCCGGGAACCCGAGGATCGCCTCGCCGGGCCCCATATCGGTCGCGTCCCGGCAGCCGTAGCAGCCGAATCCGTAGTTGAGCCGGTCCTCGACGTAGGGAATGATCGTTGAATCCACGCAGGTCGCCTGCAGAACGGCGGTCGAGCCGGAGACCCGTTCTCCCCCGCGGGCATGCATGTAGGCAAGGACGATCCACATCAGTTTCTCGACCTCGTCCTCCACGACCACGACGTCGGGTTCGCTCCCGGCGGCGTCCAGCGGGAAGACGTCGAGCTGGACGATCTCGCCCGGCTCAAAGGTTGTCATCCCGGCGAACATCTGCTGCCCGACCGATTCGTGTGCGGTGATCCCGAATCCGATCAGGCCCTTCCCCGACTTCAGCGCCTCAGGGAGCGGCTTAAAGCCAAAGGCACGGGCGGCCGCCGGGCACGCGATCGTCTCGGCGGTCACGACGACATGGTCGCCGCGCCTCCCCCGCATCAGCGCCTGGCAGAACCGGTGCCCGCCTGCGGGTTCGGCCTCTGCGATCTCATCGCCCCTCTTCACGATCCGCACGCCGACGGGCGATCCGGAGAGCCCGAGGATCTCTTTCATCGTCGATCCCATCTTCTGAATGTCTTTGATAGTTGTCATAGTTGTCACGTTATTCTACTGTAGTCGCTATCCCGAGCGCTTTCAGCACCGCCCGGGCGATCAGCTCCGGCGGGATCGACTCGTATCGTTCGCCGTCATACTCGACCGCACGGCACGCTGCATCGTCCTGCCCGGTGATGCAGGCGCAGGAGGCACAGGGCGTGCTGGTGACCTCCATGCCCTCGATCAGGTCCTCAAGCGGCATGCCGTTGAAGAGGATGCTGTTCGACTCTCCGATTGCCGCGTTCTCGAGGGGCGTCTCGACAACCCGGACCGTGATGCCCTCTTCCTCGAGGATGGGGCGTATCTCTTCGATGACGTCCATCACTGCACGTCCCGTCTCGCCGCACCGTTCGCAGGTGCTCTCGATGTCTCTTCCAATATGCCGCCATTCGACGACGAGTTCTTGTTCTGTCATGTCTGTCTCCTGAATCTACCGTACCATCAGCACGTGCCCCGCCGACCGGTGCACGACCGCTTCGGCCACCCCGCCGAAGATCTGCTCGATAATCCCGTGCCGCCCCTTCGCTCCCAGGACGATGAGCGTTGCGCCGCGCTCCTTCGCAAGGGAGAGCACCTCGTCGATCGCGTTCCCCGTCCGGAGGACGGTGCCGACGTTTGCAAACCCGGCTTCCTCGAACTGCCGCTTCAGTGCCGCGAGCCGCTCCTCGTCGCGCCGGTTGAACTCCGTCATCTCTTCTTTCGAGGCATACGCAAGGTGCCGGAGGTCCTGGATGTGGGCGACGATCATCTCCTCGGGGTGCGCTCCGGCCATCCATGAGAGGCAGGGGATGCACCGCTCGGCATACGCCGAGAAGTCCGTCGCGTACAGGATGCGCCCAAAGAGCCGGTCGGCCGCGAGCCGGCAGGTCGCTTCATCGCCCGCTTCAATGATCCGCAGCCGGACGAGGAGGACCGGGTCGTTCACATTCCGGAGGACGTCTTCCGTGGTGCTGCCGAGGAGCACCCGTGATACCAGGTTCCTCCCGTGCGAGCCGAGGACGATGAGCGCGTAGTCGTCCCGTTCCGACCGCTCGACGATCTCGATCGAGGGGATGCCGCTGACCACCTCCGCGGTCACGGAAGGAGTCCCGCACGCGACCAGCCGCTCCCGCCATGCATCGAGCACCTCCCGGTCGTGGTCGAGGATCTCCGGGGCCGCAAGGGTATCCCGCACGTTCGCCACGTGGAGGAGCCGGATCTCCTGAACGCCGAGGCGTGCGATCTCCTCCACCGCCGAGAGGATCTTCTCGCCGCTCTCCGCCACGTCGAGCGGCACGAGCACCTTTCTGAGTTTTCTGCCATTCGTCATTCTGCTTCACCTCCAAACATACCCTGCGTCGCCAGGCAGATCCGCACGAGCATCAGCATCACCGGCACCTCGATCAGCACCCCGACGACCGTCGCCAGCGCCGCCCCCGACCCGAGGCCGAAGAGGATCGTCGCGGTCGCGATGGCGACCTCGAAGTGGTTCGAGGCCCCGATCATCCCGGCGGGCGCGGCGTCGCGGTAGGCGAGTTTCAGCCGCCGGGCGAGGACGAAGTAGCCGAGCGTGAAGATGAAGAGCGTCTGGACGAAGAGCGGGATCGCGATCCAGAGGATGGTGAGCGGGTTTGCGAGGATGACGTCGCCCTTGAAGGTGAAGAGGAGGACGAGCGTCCCGAGGAGGGCGGCGATGCTCACCGGGGTCAGGTAGTGCAGGAACCTCATCTCGAACCAGGCCATGCCCTTCCGGGCGATGATCCCCTTCCTCGTCACGTAACCGGCGGCGAGCGGAAGGCCGACGTAGACCGCGACCGAGAGGAGGATCGTCTCCCAGGGGATCGGGATCGCGGCAACGCCGAGAAGGAATCCACCGAGCGGGGCGTAGAGGACGAGCATGACGAGCGAGTTGATCGCAACCATCACGAGGGTCAGGCCGTCGTTGCCCCGCGCAAGGTAGCTCCACATCAGCACCATCGCCGTGCAGGGGGCGATGCCGAGCAGGATGCACCCGGCGACGTAACTCCGCCAGAGCTCGACCTCGACGCCGCTCGGGAGGATCTCGGTGCCCGGGATGAAGTCGACGAAGAGGTAGCCGAGGAAGAAGGTGGCGATGAGGTACATCGTGAAGGGCTTGATCGCCCAGTTCACGAGGAGCGTCAGGGCGACGGGCTTCGGCGTCTTCGCAGCGCGAAGCACTTCGGAAAAGTCGATCTTCACCATGATCGGGTAGATCATGAAGAAGAGGGCGATGGCTATCGGTATCGAGATCTGGTAGACCGAGAAGGCGTCGAGCGCGACCGCGACACCGGGGAAGGTGCTGCCGAGGAGGATCCCGGCAACGATGCAGAGCGCCACCCAGAGCGTGAGGTACTTCTCGAAGGTGGAGAGGCGCCGTTCCGGTTTCGGTGCCGCCATGCCCTCACCCTAGCAGCAGCCGCCGCCGCAGCCGCATCCACCGGAT
>NZ_DAFZ01000004.1 GCF_002498065.1 Methanoculleus sp. UBA208
ACCGCGAGCTTGCGCGTCAGGTTGCGGTCGTTCCGCAGGAGATCTCGATCGGCTTTGATTATACGGTGCGCGACATCGTCACGATGGGGAGACATCCCTACATAGGAAGGCTTGCTTCCGAGACACCCCGGGATGTGGAGATCTGCGACCATGCTATGCATCTTGCAAACGTCGCGCACCTCGCCGGTATGTCGGTGCACGAAATCAGCGGCGGAGAACGCCAGCGGGTGCTCATAGCGCGGGCGCTCGCGCAGGAGCCGAAGATCCTGCTGCTGGATGAAGCAACTTCAAACCTTGATGTCAGCCACCAGGTCGAGATCCTCAACATCATCAGGGGCCTTACCGGGAAGATCACGGTGGTAAGCGTCTTTCACGACCTGAACCTGGCTGCATACTACTGCGACAGGCTCCTGCTCCTGAAAGACGGGAAGGTCTACACTGCAGGGTCACCCGAAGAGGTCCTGACCTACGAAAACATCCAGGCGATCTTTCAGCTGGAGACCCTCGTCAAACTACACCCGCTGACGGGGAAACCGTATGTTCTGCCGATGTATACGCACCAGTCAAGTGTGGGGACGAACCGCCGGGTGCATGTCGTCTGCGGCGGCGGGACGGGGTCCGACATCCTCCAGCTGCTCCATGCCGCGGGTTTTACGGTCACCTGCGGTATCTTAAACGTCCTGGATACGGATTACGGGACGGCCATGCGCTTAGGTCTTTCCTGCGTTGCAGAACCCCCGTTTCACGGCATCACCCCCGGATCGCTCTCGGACCTCCGGGAGTGCCTGGACGACGCAGACGCCGTCGTCGTTACGGCAATGCCGATCGGCAGGGGGAACCTCGACAACCTCCGGGTGCTACTCGACTACCGGACAACACCTATAATCTTCTACGCAAGAGACCACGGCACCCGGATGGAGGACTATACCGGAGGGGAGGCGGGCGCGGTGCTGACCGAACTGGAGACGCGCGGGGCTCTCCGGGTCGAGGGGGCGGAGGAACTCCTTGCCCGCCTCTCGCGGGACGGCTCCGATAGCGGGTGACCCCCGCGCTCTCGCCCGGAGGGTTAAACCCGGCAAACGCCACGGTGCCGTAACGCACTGTCAATGTGTAAACTGTTATTACCGTAACGCAAGCGTACCTATAGTAATGCGAACCACGCGCCCGATACTCTCCGTTTTGTCGATCATCGCGCTCCTTCTGCTCGCCGGTACGGCAGGCGCGACACCCGCAACGGCGGGTGAGGCCGGACGATGCGTGACGGTGACCGACGATCTCGGAGAGACCGTCGTCATCCGGGGAACACCGCAGCGGATCGTCTCGCTCTCACCCTCGAACACCGAGATCCTGTATGCCCTGGGCCTTGAGGACCGGATCGTCGGCGTCACCGACTACTGTGACTATCCGCCGGCGGCTGCCGACAAACCGAAAGTCGGCGGATACAGCAGCACCAATATCGAGAAGGTGATCGCGGCGGAACCGGACCTGATCTTCGCCTCACGCAACACCGGAGAAGTTGCCGACCGCCTGCGGAACCTCGGGATGACCGTCGTCTCCCTCGACCCGCAGACGGTCGACGGCGTCCTGCGGGACATCGAACTTGTCGGAACGGCGACCGGGCAGGAAGAGCAGGCGTCGGTGTGCATCGAGGAACTCCGGAAGCGCCTCCAGGTAGTGACCGAAAAGGTGGAGAACCTGGCCGAACGGCCATCCGTCGCGCATATCGTCTGGTACGACCCGATCCGGGTCAGCGGCCGGGGCACGTTCCAGGACGAGGTGATCCGGATGGCCGGGGGGACCAACGCATTCGGTGCGGTCGAGGCATGGAGCATCGTCAGCCTTGAAGAGTTCATCACCACGGACCCCGATTACATCCTGGTCAGTTCGGGCACCGGCATGAGCAGGGACGGGTACGATGCCATCTACGATTACATCATGAACGAGCCCCGCCTGCAGGGACTCGATGCGGTCAGGAACGGCCGTGTTTACGTCATTGACTCCGACATCGTCAGCCGTGGGAGCCCGCGGATCGTGGATGCGCTGGAAGAGGTGGCACGAGACCTCCACCCGGACGTCTTCGGGCCAAACGCCCCGAAGGCAACGGAGGCGGTCAAATCGCCAGGTTTCGGCGTGGTCCCGCTCATCTGCGCCCTCTTCACCGTATTTCTGGTCCGGAGGAAGAGGTAGAGCCGGTGCCGTGCAGAATGCGGCAGAACTTTTTTTGAAACGAGGACGCCCACCCCGGCCGCGGCATCCCCTCAGGGGCCGGCGGACCGCCCGATCAGCCGCTCCACCGCCTCTCTGAACTCGCAAAACTGCTTCGAGACCTCCGGCCCGGAGGAGCCCGGGTAGGCGTTTGCCCCCCGCGAGACGATGCTTTTTCCGTCCAGCTCCGTCCGCAGGTGCCAGTAGGTAACGTCGCAGCAGGAGTGGGCGGAGACGTACTCCGGCTCCCACTCCCGGACACCGAGCCGGTCGACAGCCTCCCGGAACCGCGCCCATTCCTCCCCCGTGGGCCACGCCTCCATCACCACACCGGAATAGCCGCCGGCACTCGCCCACTCGTAGAGGAGCCGGCCGTCCGCGAGCCTGACGTAGAGGGACGGGCCGACGCTTCCGCCCAGGTAGAACTCGAACGCCGTTGGAGGTACACCGTCGCACATACCAGGCTATACGATCAGCACGGCCAAATACCCTGCGACCAGAAGGCCCATACAGCAGATCCCGGCGACGTCGGCCCTGCCCGGGGCGAGGTCCCGCATCGGCGTCCTCCTGCCGGAGCGGTACCCCCTCAGATTGATTGTCAGTCCGAGAACCGTGGCCTTCCCGAGAGAGTTCGAGACCAGCGGGATGATGATGGGAAAGAGGCCTCTTATCTTCCCGGCAAGGCCTTTTCCGGGGTTATAGGCACGGGCAAGCTGCGCTTCGTGGATCCGCTTCCCCTCAAGCTGCAGGCTCGGGATGAACCGGAGCGCAATCAGGAACATGAGCGTGTAGTCTACAGGCATCCTGAGACGGTCCATGACGTGGACGAGGTCGCACGGCTGGGTGGATATGACCAGGAGCTGGAACGCAAAGATCATCGCGGCGAAGCGAAGCGACATCGCGAGCGCAAGGTCGATCGCCCCGGCAGTGACGGGGAAAGCCCCGCCGATGACCGGGACCGACGGCGGAACCAGGTAGCAGAGGATATCCCCGCTCCTGATGGTGAGGATGGTGAGGGCGAGCAGGCTCACCGCGAGCGAGATCAGCAGGGGTACCTGGCGAAGGAGGTCGCGGGCGAGCCCCCCTGCTACCGCCGCGGCTACGACCGCACCGGCAAGGAGCGCGAGCATTACGGTATTGCTCGTCAGCACCGCAAGGGCCACGACAACGGCTGCAAAGATCAGTTTGGTGAGCGGGTGGAGGCGGTGAAAGGCGCTCTCCCGGGTGACGTACTGCATAATCTCGGACATGGTTCCTCCTCACAAGTTCTTCCGTCATAGACGATTCTTCCCTGCTCCATCCTGACGATACGATCCGCATACTCCTCTCCGAGGAGCATATCGTGCGTCACCATGACGATCGCATGCCCGTCCTGCCGCAGGCGGCCGAGAATCTCCATGACCCTTCCCGACTCGCGGGCATCGAGCCCGGTCGTAGGTTCGTCGAGCACGATCACGTTCGGTTTCATGGCGATAACGCAGGCGATGGCCAGGCGTTGCCGCTCGCCCCGCGAGAGCGAACGCGGGTAGGCCGCCTTCCGGTGAAGGAGGCCGACCTCGCGAAGGGCCGCGTCGACCGGCTGCCCCGTGTCGCCGGAACCGATGTTTTTCAGGCCGAATGCCACTTCGTCCTCCACGGTCTCTGCAAACAGCATGGTATCCGGGTTCTGGAATACGAGCCCCACGTGGCGCGCGAGCTCCGCTATCGGGACGGTCGCGGCGTCGAGCCCATCGACGGTGACGGTGCCTTCGGTGGGGCGGAGCAGTCCGTTGAAGTGCTTGACGAGCGTCGTCTTCCCGGATCCGTTCTCCCCGACCACGGCCACGATCTCGCCGGGAGCAACCTCGAGGTCGAGACCTCCGACGGCCGCAACGCCGTCGTAGCGGTGGACAAGCCCCCGGACCGATATGACGGGTGGCGCCTCGCTTCGCGGGGCTGCCGCCGGTGCGGGCGGATGAGCGCCGCCGCCCGCCGGGTGCCCGGGGAGGCCGTCCTGCAGCATCTGCGCCGGGGACCCCTCCGCAACGATCGCTCCGTCCTCGACGACGACCATCCTGTCCGCGATGGCGGCGAGCTCGCCGAGTTTCTGCTCGACGATGAGCACGGTCGTACCTTCGTCCGAAAGCCGGCGCAGGAGGGTGGATACCGCGTGGGTCGCCTCCGTATCCAGCTCGGCGGTAGGTTCGTCGAGGATCAGGATCTCCGTTCCAAGAGCAAGGGTTGCGGCGATGGCGACCCGCTGCTTCTGTCCCCCGGAGAGGGTGTGCGGGGCCCGGTCCGCAAGGTCGGCGATCCCGGTCGCCTCCATCACCCGGCGGTGCCTCTGCCGCATCTCTTCATGGGAGATCCCGAGATTCTCAAGCCCCGAGGCCACCTCCTCCTCGACGGTCGTGAAGATGAGCTGGGCGTCGGCATCATCGAAGACCACGCCGACGTGCCTCCCGATCTCGGCCATGCTCCGGTAGTCCCGGACGCTTTTGCCGAGGACGGCGATCTCGCCCTCGAGCGTGCCGCCGTATTCGTGGTGGAGGATGCCGGACGCCGCAAGGCAGAGGGTCGTCTTCCCGGCCCCGGTAGGGCCGGTGACGAAGACGATCTCCCCCCTCCCGAGAGCAAGGTCGATCCCGTCGAGTGCCGGCGTCCCGGACCCGGGGTAGGTGTAGGAGACGCCCTCGAGAGAGAGGGCGGTCTTACGACTCATCCGCCGGCCTCACTTCCCGTGCCGGTGCCTTCTCTCGGGTCCCCCGCATCAGCGCCCGTGATGCCGGCACCTCGAGCGCCTGCGCGACGACGGCGTTGACCGCCGCCGTAATCAGGACGATCGGCACGGTGACCGCGAGGAACGCCTCGAGGGTCCCGAACCTGCCGAGGACGGTCGGGGCCACGGCGATGATGGCGATGAGGATGAAGGAGAACCCGCTCGCGAATGTGGCCAGAAGCGTCGTCATCGCCGGGGCGAGAACGAACCGGTCTCTCAGCACCAGGTAGGTCGCAAGACAGACGACCGCACCGATGGGTTCGCTGACGAGGTTTGCGGGCGGGAAGATCGAGTGGCTGAGAAGGGCACAGACGACGCCGGCCACAACGCCGATCCCGAGCGCCTCACGGAACGTGGGCACGATGAGGATGATGGCGAGGCTGTAGAAGGCAATCACAAGGTTCGATACGATGGGGCCGGGGATCAGGAGGGACATGTACCTGATGATGGCCCCTATGGCAAGGAGTATGCCGACGATTGCAATATCTCTCGATTTCATGGTATCGGTTAGTATGGGATTCAACAAACGATCGGATAGGATATATGCGGCGATCAGTGCTGACGCCAGCGTGGCTGAGAACGTGGCCGGACGGGTCCTCCAGGGGCATTCCCGGGGGCGGCGGACGGGGCGGAAGGCCCCGGTAACATGCTGCACATTGTTGTACAAAATAGTGCACTCGTGAATATATATTTTCCGGGAGAGTGCTCCCGGAAAGGTTACCTCCGCAAGAGCAGGAGCGCCGCAGCAAGCACCGCACCGGCCGTCGTGAGGACGGCGGCGGCAGGAGCCGCTGTCGTCGGCGTAACCGGAGGTGTGGCCGTCGGTGTGGCCGGGGTCTCCGGTTCCGTCGGTGCCGCGGTGGTCACAGCAGCGGTCGGCGTCGCAGGGGTTCCCGGGGGTCTCCCGAGGGTGACGGGAATTGCCGTGTAGGCGTGGCCGGAGAGGTCCGACCGGTCGACGGGTGCTTCCACGGCGTAAACGGTGTAGGTCCCGGGATCGAGCCCGGCTTCACCCGTCCTCCAGCGGTAGGTCCAGCGGTCGTCGGCACCGACCGTCGCCGTCGTGAAACTCTCCGGGTCCCCGGACAGGACGGGTGTCTGCGGGTCTTCGAGCCGCCCGCCGTTGACGGGGAGGTTCGGGCCGGTCACGAAGAGATAGACGGTGTCGCTCCCCGTGCTCGTCCCTCCGAGCGTCACCTCGCTCCCCGGGTACACCGTGACGGCAGAAGCGGCCGGAGCAATGACGAGCGCGAAGACGCACGCGAATATCAGGGTTCGATCAGGCATACGGTTCACCGTCCCCGGGTCAACCCGGGAGATGATGAACCTGATCCCGTCACAGCGGGACGGCACGCCTGCCGCCGGCATACGCCTCCACGAGCAGCCGGGTGCTCGCCTTCGCCTCTTCGGCGCCGGGAACGGGGCGCACTCCGTCGAGGGCGGCAACGATCGCTCCGACGGCTTTTGCATGCGACCGGCCGTAACCCCCTTCGAGCACGAGGGCGAGAGCCGCAGGACCCGCGTCCGCCAGCATCCCGGTCAGGACTCCGAAATCTTCGGGCTGAAGCTGCATCAAGCCGAGCGGATCGTCAAATAGCGTATCCTGGCCTGCCGAGACCACCACGAGGTCCGGCCTGAACCGCCGGAGCGCCGGGATGAAGACCTCCTCAAAGACCAGGGCATAATCGGCACCGGTCGAGCCTGCGGCAAGCGGGGCGTTGACGGTATACCCGAAGCCCGGGCCGGCTCCCCGCTCCTCCGGCCAGCCGGTCCCGGGAAAGATCCCCGCCAGGTGGACCGAGCAGTAGAGCACCCGGTCCGAGGTGTAGAACGTCGCCTGCGTTCCGTTACCGTGGTGCAGGTCCCAGTCCACGATCGCCACCCGGTCGACCTCGCCAAGCGCCCGGGCCACCGCAACGGCAACGTTGTTGAAGAGACAGAACCCCATGGCCCGGTCCGGCGCGGCGTGGTGCCCCGGAGGACGGACCAGGGCGAAACAGTGCTCGCCGTCGAGCGCCCGCTCCACCGCCTGCCATGCGGCCCCCGCCGCGTACAGGGCCGCATCAAACGACTGCCGGGTGACGTAGGTATCGGGGTCGAGGTAGCAGGCCCGGCCGGGGGGGCACTCGCTGCAGAATGAGCGGATTACCTCGATGTGCCGGTTCGTGTGCACCCGCGCCAGGTCTTTTAGTGTTGCCCGTTCGGGAGCAAGGCGGCGGGCGTCGGGCGGCACCCCGGCGAGGGCGGCCTCGAGGCGTGCCTGCGACTCGGGGTGGCCGCGATGGTCGTGGGCCGAAAAGACATCTCCCGTCACGACCGAGTACGGCATTGTGATCGTTGGTGGGTTGGCGGCGCGGGATATGAATCTTCTCTGCCGGACAGGGAGCAGGTCCACCGGCAGAAAGTATTTGAAGAGCGAGATGAAATCATCGACTGAGAAGACGGAACCCGGGGCGCTTACAGGAAAAGAGAGGCGCCGCCGGGGAGCAGAACGATACCGCACACAAATTGGAGGAGTAACATGCCAAGAGTATCGAACATCGATATTTTACGAAAAAGGGAGCAACCCACCTTATCGATCCGCACCAGAACAAAAGTCGAAGATTTACCCGTGCTGATTGGTGAAAGTTACGGCAAAATGGCTGCTTATCTGAAGGAGCTGGGGGAATTTCTATCGGACATGCCGTACGTGGCCTATCACAACATGGACATGCAGAATCTTGATGTGGAGATGGGGTTTCCCGTACCGAAGGCATTGCCGGGAAAGGGGGATATTCAATCGGGCTCCATGCCGGAAGGCAACGTCGTCTTTTGCATATATCGCGGTCCATATAGAGAGATGGCGTCGACGTACAATGAGATGGCAAACTGGATAGAGAAAAACGGGCTCAAGCCTGTCGGCACCGTTTACGAATATTATTACAACGGGCCCGAGTATCCGGAGAGCGAACTGTTGACCATGATTGTTATGCCGATAACATAGGCATCCCGTTATAGACATTTTATATCGCCAGAGAACCTGCATGCGTTTTCGGAACCCGGATCGAATCTCCCGGCCCGCTCCCCCCTCATCGCCCATCAACAGGGTGCGAATTTATACGAGCGGATGGTAATAGGGGTACATGCCCCCGCCCGGCGCGATCTCCCCCTCGTACATCTATGCCTGCACCCGGTTCCGGGTCCGGAGGACCACACTCCTTCCCCGTGAAGATTACCTGCGGATCATGGGGATGAGCATACCGGAGATCGTCACCTACCTTGGCCGGCGGGACTATTACGGGCAGGAGATTGTGGATCTCGCGCACGACTTCGCCGGCGCCCAGCTCATCGAAGAGGCGGTAAACCGCAACCTGGCGCAGTCGTTCCGGCATGCCATGGCGATTGCTCCAGGGGACCTGCGGACCCTGACCGGAGAATACCTCAACCGGTGGGACATCGCGAACGTCATGGCGATCCTGCGGGGCACGGTCCACGACGTACCCCGGCGGCAGGTCCGCGACCTCCTCATCCCGGCGGGCGAGATCGACGGCGCGCTCCTCACCCGCCTCCTCGACTTCACGACCTGCGAGGAGATCCTCGAGGCCCTCTAGGATTGGCGGCTCTACCCGATCCTTGCGGAATACTACCGGATCTGCAGGGAGCAGGGAGCCTTTGCCCGGATCGAGAACGAGCTCTACCGGCAATACTATGCCGGATTGCTCGACCTCGGCGCATCCGGGTGCAGCGGATGTCAGGAACTGAACGCCTATCTCCGGTTCGAGATCGATATCACCAACATGAGGAACCTCCTCCGGCTCCACTGCGCAGAAGAAGCATGCGATGTCAGGGCCATCGACCAGACCATGATCCCGGGCGGCCGTATCCCCATCGACCTCTTCCGGCGGCTCTACGGCATCGAGACGGAGGGAGAGTTCGTCAGTGCCTTCCTCGCGACCGATATCGCCCCGGTCCTCGCCCAGGCGGTGCGCGAACTCCGGCAGGACCCGAACTTTTCAAGCTTCGACGCCGCAGAACTGATCTGGCAGCGGTGGCACCAGCGCAGGCGGCCCGTTCACGAGATCGAGAGGGCGGTCACGCGCATCAGGCTCCACCAGCTGGAATCTCTCTCCCGGCGCCACCCGTTCTCGGTCCTCCCGGTGCTTGCGTATCTTGAGCGGAAGAAGTACGAGATCGCGAACCTGCGGGCAATCGCACGGGGGAAAGCATTCGGTCTGCCGTCCGAGCGGATATGGCAGTACATCGTCCTGTAGGAGGGATAGCATGCCTGTCGACGACATCAAACCAACCCGATCCGGTCTCCTGCTCGTCAAGCGGCGGATGGCGCTCGCAGAGAGGATACACCGTCTCCTTAAGATGAAACTGGACGGCATGATGCTGGAACTGGTCAAACTCACCGAGCAGACCGCCCGAGAGCGCAGGATGCTCGAAGAGCAATACAGCCGGGCACGGGAGATGGTGGCGGTCGCCGCCATGATGGAGGGAGCTACGGGGGTGCTCCTTGCAGCACTCTCAGTGGAGACTTCCCCCGCCTACACGGCCGGACACAGGAACGTTTTCGGGGTGCGGCTCCCGGAACTCGAACCGGTGATGGTGAAGAAGACACTCGATCAACGGGGTTACGGTATCCTCGGGACGTCGTCGGTCATCGATGACGCCGCCGACGCCTACGAGGACCTTCTCGAGGCGATAATCGCAAGCGCCGAACTCGAAGGAGGAGTCAAGCGGCTGCTCGACGATATCGAACGGACCCGCCGGAGAGTGAACGCGCTGGAGTTCAAGATCATCCCGGATCTTGAGGAAACACGCCGGTTCATCGAGGATCGGCGCGACGAGATGGAGCGGCAGGAATGGACACGGCTCCGCCGCATCAAAAAGATAAAGGCAAAAAGGGGCACCGGGCTTTGACAGACAATGTCATCCCCCATCCGGGCTCGGGTGGAGGTCGTTGCTTCGGGGTCGCGGTGTGACGCGAGCAGAAGTCTGTCGCGTCTCATAGTCTCTTCCCCGACCTTCGCTTCACAGGTTGCCACATGGCAGCCCCCACCCCGCCCGCGCTTCGCGCTCCTCCTCCGCACCTGACGGTGCTCAAACTCCTGCCCTACGGCCCGTCGCACCCCACACCACGGGGCGGGGGCAGTCATGGCGATAGCCAGTGGGAAGCCGTGTCTTGGGAGCGTTTTGGGATCCAATTCTTTTTCGAGATCTTCCCATGCAGCGGACCGTGGGAGCTGCGCACCTTCGGTGCTCGTGCTCCCCCCTCCCCTGTCTCTGTCGCGTAAGAGGGCGGCCTGTTGTCACTCCCGGCCATCGTGCAGGATAAGCCCCGTGGCCGGGAATTGATCGGTATGCTTCCACCCGGTCATGCAGCTGGATCCTGTACTCGTCGCGGCATCGAGCGGGGGAACGAACGTGAACGCAGTCAAGGCCCCGGGGCTCCCGCGGCACCACGCGCGGCAACAGCCGGATAAAAAAAGGTGAAGTGCTCCTAACGAGCGCCTTCACGCTGCTGTCGAAGGCACGCGATCGCGGTATCCACAATCGCGCCGAGAGCGTCCACCCCGAAGGTATCGGACGAGAGGACGATATCGTACGCCGAAAGATCGTCGATCTCGATACCGTAGTAGTTCCGGTAGCGGGTGGCTTCCGAGCGCTGCCGGTTCTCGGTGTAGACCCGGGCCTCTTCTTCATCCATCCCGTCACGGCCTGCAATCCGCTTTGCCCGGCATGAGAGCGGCGCGGAGAGCCAGATCCGGAGATCGGCGTTCCCGATCATCCGGCCCGAGAGCCTGCCCTCGATGATGATGTCTTCGGCGCCCTCGCCGATCTCTTTTTGGCGGGCATCGATCATCCGGTCGACCGAGGGATCGTTCTCCGCGAACTTTCCGAACTCGGCGAGATCCATGCCGTGCTCCCGGGCGAGCTGGCGAAAGACCTCTCCCGCGGAGATGAGGTCGAGCCCGTACTTCCCCGCGAGATACCGGGCGAGCGATGTGGTGCCGCTTCCCGGCGGGCCGCTGACGGTGATACGCATCAGAGCCCCCCGATGTTGAGGGCCTTTCTGATCACCTGGCTGATGGTCAGCGAGCAGAGCATGTACCAGAGGATCCACGCAGGGACTATCCAGAACGCAAAGCCCGAGAGGGTGACGGCCCCGAGGAAGGGCATCACGATGCCGTTTGCAAAGGTGGTCTGCGCGCCGACCTCCGGAAGCCGCAGGAGGAGCCAGAAGAAGATCGGCACGGACAGCACGAGGATGATCGCCATCGGGGTAAACTGCTGCCGGGAGATGTCGAGCTGGTCCTGCATCATCCGTTCCTGCTTCCCCTGGAGCTTCTTGACCCGCTTTTCATCCCCGGATAGCTGGGCCTCCCGGAACTCCTTCTGGAAGACCTTCATCTTCGCCTGCGTCTCCTGCATCTTCTCGTAATCGATGGTGTACTTCTGGACGAGCGACGAGTACAGGCCCGTCGTGCCGGAGAGAATCATGATCATGACGAAAAACGGCACGCCGAGAGTATCGATGAACGGGCCCAGCACAACATTCATCGCCGAACCGACCGTCACCCGTATCCACTCGACGCTGTACGAGAGCATCACGAGCATGGTGAAGAGGAGGGCGATCGTCGGGCCGTGCTTCTTCAGGTCTACCATGTCGGGTTACCTCAGCACACTCACCAGGTCGTCGATGCCCTGTTCGAGCAGGAAGTTTTCGTTCCGGACGATCTTGATGGTGCAGCCGGTGTACATCGCATACGCCGCGCTCACCGCGCGGTTGAACTCCTGGTGCTCGGCAATTGCACGCGACCCTTCCATGTCGCGGGTTCTCGACTCGTCACCGAGCCGGCGCATCAGGATCTGGTCCGGGTCGGTCTCCACCAGCACGACGATATCGGGCATCAGTTCCCGGAGCACCCATTCGGGCAGCCCCGCAAGGAATCCCGTCGGGGTCTTGACGCTGCTGTGGGTATCGACGATGATATTCATATCGCCGCTCATGGCGGCGATCCCCGAGGCAGCCGCCTGCTGGAGGCGTTTCTGGACATCTTTTCCGAGCTTGCGCATTTCATCGCGATCCGAGACCAGGTTCTCCTTCACGGCTACATCGAACATGAACGTGCCGAAGTTGACGGCCTCGTAGGAAACGCCCTCGGCCGCCAGTCTCTCCATCGCACCGTTGATGACGGTGGTCTTCCCGACGCCGGGGACCCCCGTTACGACGACTTTCTTGCCCAACTTTATCACTCCATTTAGAATATAGTTCAGTATAAAATAAATCCGCGTCTGAAAAGTAAGTCCTTTCGGAATCACTTCGGGCTGAACGATCGCGAGGATCGTCCGGGTGGAAAAACGGATGTTGTGCGGTTTTTGGGAAAAGGGAGTCGGATGGGCTCACTCCCGGGAGGAGAGTGGGCCTCCGGACTTATTCTTAGTCGAAAAAGGTGCTGACGCACCTTTTTCTCCAAGAATGACTCCTCCAGCGCTGCCCGAAGGGCAGCGCTTCCGGACTCATTCTTTCCCAAAGAACCCGCGCATGAAGGGGTACATCTCCATGATCTGCTGGCTTGCGACCTCCTCGTAGAGGCGGTAGGTGATACTCACCGCAAGCAGCAGTCCCGTTCCTCCGACCGCACCGATCACACCGAACAGGTTCGCGACGACCGAGAGAAGGC
This sequence comes from Methanoculleus sp. UBA208, assembly GCF_002498065.1. Classification (GTDB taxonomy): domain Archaea; phylum Halobacteriota; class Methanomicrobia; order Methanomicrobiales; family Methanoculleaceae; genus Methanoculleus. Next base: position 12,634 of record NZ_DAFZ01000004.1, read on the forward strand.
CGATGAACACACCGCCGATGACGGTGATCCGCGGGATGTAGCGGTCGAGGTACCTCTCGAGCACCTGTTCGTTCCGCCGGTATCCGGGGATATGCATCCCGCTCCTCTGGATCTGCCGGGCCACGTCCTTCGAGTCGAGGCCGGCGGTCTTGACCCAGAAGAGCGCGAAGATCGCGCCCCCGACCACCATGACGGTGATATCGATGCCCATACGCAGCATGATCTCCCAGGGGGCGTGCCCGAGGTCGGAGAGCCACCACATCCAGTCCTCCGGCTGGTTGATGGGAGCGATATACCACATCAGGCCGTTGATCGGCTGTTGCCCCTGGAACGTGCCGAGGATCGTTATCCCGGCGTTCGAGAGGAACATTCCGATCATCTGGATGTTCGCCTGCAGCACCCGGACCAGGATCATCGGCAGAACGCTCGCGTAGATGAGCTTCACCGGGAACCGCGCGCGGGCCCCGCGGACGGCGGTATGCGCGAGCGGGATCTCGATACGGGTCGACTCCACGTAGACGATGACCATGAAGATGGCGATCGTCGTGACGAGGGCGAGCAAGTCCGTGCCGAAATACTCGAGGAAACTTGCCCCTGAAGTCCCTATGGCGAACAGCCGCGGGAAGAACCCGATCGGGAAGGGATCGGTGCCCGTCTGCCAGTTCAGGAAGCCGTTCACGAGACCCTGCGAGACTCCCGCGACGATGAAGAGCCCCACGCCAGAACCCACGCCCCACTTGGTGACGACTTCGTCCATCAGCACCACTAAGAGGCCGCCGATGCAGAGCTGGAGGAAGATCAGAAGCGAGACCGTGAGCGTACTGCCGCCGAAGAACTGCATCGCCACCGACGGGTCGGGCATCATCAGTCTGCTCGCGACCATGGGGAACGCTTCGACGATGATCATCACGAAGATGAGCAGCTTCTGCAGGCCCATATACATGACCTGCCCGCGTGCTTCGCTGGTATCGATCTGCAGGAGTCCGGCACCCTTGAGCAGCTGCAGCACGATCGACGCGGTGACGATCGGCCCGATACCGAGATGCAGGAGCGAACCGCTTGCACCGGCAAGCAGGGCACGATATATTCCGAAAATATCCTGTGACTCCGGAGAGAGCCCAAAGATATTGATGTTGGTCAATGAGAAGTAGAGAAGCAGAATCGCAAGCGTCCACATCAGTTTGTTCTTGAAGTGGACATGCCCCTCAGGACTTCTGACTGCAGGCATCGCTGCAAGGATGGGTTCAAATCTATCCAGCAGATCTCCCATGGTTTCACCTTAAAAGAAGATCAGACGGTCGTTGCCTGACCGCCCATCTCCTCAATCTTTGCCCGGGCCCGTTCCGAAAATCCGGCCGCGGAGATACTCAGTTTGTGGGTGACCTTTCCGCCACCAAGTACCTTCTCGATGCCGATCTCGGCAGCATCAAGGGTAATAAGGTCTCCTTCCTGGCTCGCAAGCCCTTCACGAAGCAGTGCTTCGGCCATCTGGTCGATCTCCCCTACGTCAAGAGCGGATACCGGCACGGATGTCTTGTTGACAAATCCGTGCTTGCCGTTGGATATCTCACCCTTCAGGTAGAAGTGGGAGAAGCGGTGATCGCGCTGCCCGGCTCTACCTCGTCCACCCCTGTTGCCGGCGCCACGCCGGTTCTTGTGCGTGCCGCCGCCACAGGTCCGTGAACCCCTGTATTTGGATCTCTTGTTTACGGGCATCAATCTCACCTCATCTTGTAGAGGAGATCGTTGATCTGGGGGCCATAGTAGCCGAGAGCTCCACCCTGCTGAAAGGTTCGCTTGATGGTTTTATAGCCCTTTCGTGGTGGGTGCAGTCTCAGCACCGGCTTGATCTCAACCAGATCGCGGAAACTGGTCTCACCGTTGCAGAGCGCTGCCGCGAATTCGTCGATGCTGGCATACGGGGTATGCGCACGGACGTAATCGTCGGTCAGCTTCTCGTCGCCGGTCAGTCTCCCCCGGGTGCGCAGGAGGGTGGCCAGGGTCTCCCGGTCCACCTCGCCGTACGCCACGAAGTCCTTCACCTTGCGGATCATGCCCAGATACGCGGGCGTATCGGGCACCAGGACGCAGTGGTTGACATGGTGCAGGCGGAGCATCTTCAGGGTGTCCTTGATCTCGCGGTTGGTCTTGACCACGCCGCGCACCTGTACTACCGCGTACATCACTCCGTCCCTCCAATCCTGACGACATTCGTCTGCTTGAGCGCTTCAAACGTCGCCTTCGCGTAGTTGATGGTCGTCCGGGTCTGTCCCCGGTTGAAGGCCCAGACGTCCTTGATGCCTGCAAGCGTCAGGACCTTCTTCGGGATATCCCCGGTCACGAGGCCGATACCCTGCGGGGCGGGCTTCAGCGTCACCCGGACGCTGCCTGCCTTCCCGGTCACTTCGATCGGGATCGAGTGCCCGGTGTCGCAACCACACTCCCAGCTCCCGCATCCCCGGGAAACCTTGATGAGGTTCAGTTTTGCGTTTACGATTGCTTTCTGGATCGCGTTGCCGACTTGGACGTCCTTCCCCTGGCCGAACCCGACGTAGCCGTTCCTGTTGCCGACCACCACGACGGTGCGGAACTTCACACGGCGACCCGAGTCCGTCATCCGCTGGACCATGTTGATGTCCAGCACCTCGTCCTCCAGGTCGGGCAGGAGGAGATCGACGATCTGAGGCTCCTTGATCGGCCTGCCGCTCGCGAGCACCTCATCGATACTGGTGATCTCGCCTGCGGCGACCATGCGCCCGAGACCGGTGAGCGGAATCCATTCTTCCTGTACGTATGCCATGTCACACCAGCTCCTTCTTGATGGCCAGAGCCACAGCCTCTACATTCGCTACCAGGTCGCCCGCCCGCTCGGGAGCATACCCGGCGATGTGGGCACCCTTGAGCCGCTCCTCGTCGGGGAGGATCGACTCGCCATAGGGGATATCAAGACCCGCATCCACTGCCCCCTTAAGGGCGGCAAAGACACGCGCTCCGGGTTTTGCCCGGGCAAGCCCGATATCCAGGATGGCATTCCCATACCCGGCGTTCAACGCCTTGACCGCAAACAGCATGCCGGTCAGGTAGGCGGCCGGTGTGCTCGCAGTCGTTCCCTCGTAGCCGTAGCCGGCAAGTTCGGCCGAGTATGCGGCCACCAGGGTGCGGTCCCCTTCGATCTCGGGAACGACCAGCTGCACGATGATCTGCCGGTTCGTCCTCCGGACGACCATCCTCGGGCTTCCCGACGACAGGAGCGACATCCGCTTGTAGTAGTCAGTCTTGCCCTCGTGCCGCCTTCGGAAGGGCACGAAGTATCTTGGGCCGGTTGCCATTATTTCATCCTCCCTGCCGTTATCTCAATCTGAGCCGCAAGGTGCGACACACTCCGGAACTGGCCTCCGGAAGCCCGCCGGTACATAACGCGGTAAAGACTCCTCTCGATTGTACCCTCTTCACGCATCTCGCGCAGAGTGCGCCTCTGCGCCCGGATCTTCCTGATCCATGACCGTTTGCTGGAGCCGCGAGCCCCGGCGGCACCCTTCCTCCGCCCCGGTCCTTTCCGGTGGCCGTAGGAACGCTTTGCAATCCGTACCCGGGCCCGGCCGCGGCTGTTCCCCTTCACGGGGTGCGCCCTGATCGCGCCTTCCGCGACAAGCTCGCGCAGATCGCTTCTGGAGATGGCCGCCTCGATATCGGCCTGACGCTCGGGATCGAACCAGACACGGTTGATCCCGCACTTGAGAACGGCGGCCGCCATTCGCTTCTGGCTGGCGAGATCACTCATCCTCGTTCACCTCTTCTTCTTCGGTTGCAGCAGGTATCTCGGCCGCACGGGTGAGGTCCTTTGCGTTCAGCACCTTGAGCCCCAGTTCCAGGGCCCGCGTCTGAATCGCTTCACGCTTCCTGTTGCCCACAGATCCGCCGATCCGGACGGCCTGGATCTCCGGGTTCAGTCCCGCAAGTTCTGCCGGTGTGAAGACCCGTACCTCCTCATAGCCGCTCGGGTGCATGCCGCGGATCGCGGCAGGGCTCCCGTATCCCGGCCGGGGAAGGGCGCCCTTTGCTCTGAACTGCCGTCTCTGCTTATTGTGCAGACCACGCGGACGCCGCCAGACATCTGCCAGCTTCGCTTTGCGGTGAATCCCCCGCCTCTTGAAGGCGGGCTTGTTGTGCCGGATGCGGACGCGGATCAGTCTTCTTGTTTCATCCATCGGTTTCACGCCCTCTCGGTGATGTAGATGCCGTCCTGGAACACCCGGGGGTCACGCTTCGTGATCCTGGTCGCGTGCTCGATGTTTGCGGCCGTGTTGCCCACCTTCTCCTTGTCGATGCCGGTGAGAGTCACCTCGTCGTTTCCAAGCTTGATGGTGACGCCCTCGATGATCTTTGCGGTCCGGGACTGTTTTTCGCCAAGGAAGTTGTTGATCTCAAGGCGGTTGCCCTGCAGTTTGAGCTGGATCGGGAAGTGGCTGTAGACCACTTTCATGCGATACTCGTAACCGTCGACGACGCCCCGGATCATGTTCTTTACATGGGCCTCGAGCGTGCCGGTCATGGCAAGGATCCGCTTCTTGTCGGATGCCGTGGAGACGACGACCTCGCCGTCTTCGACCTTGAGGTCGATCTGCGGGAAGCGCATGTCACGAGCCAGTGTGCCCTTCGGTCCTGAAACCGTGAGCACGCTGCCTTCAAGCGTGATGTCCACACCGGGAGGGATCTCGACCTGTCGTGTTATTCCCATACTCTTCTCCCTCCTTTAGTAGACGTATCCCAGCAACTGCCCGCCGATACCCTCGCTCCGGGCCTGTGCGTGGGAGAGAACCCCCTTCGAGGTGGAGACTATCAGGATGCCGAAGTTCTTTGCGGGGAGGTACTGCGACTCCCAGTATTCCATGTCAGCCATCGCCACCGGGAACCGGGGGGTGATGGCGCCACACTTATTGATCGTTCCGGAGAGTTGAACCCGGAACTGGCCGCCGCGGCCGTCGTCAATGAACTCGAAGCCGCCGATAAAGCCGTTTTCCTGCATAACGCGGAGCATTGCACCGAGGAGCTTGCTGGCGGGTTCGACAATAACCTCGCTCTTTCCAGCATCGCCGGCATTCTTGATCGTGCTCATCGCGTCAGCGATTGGATTCAGTCGTGCCATATTCTCTAACCCCTAGTTCATCTTCTTGAAGCCCATCTTGCCTGCCCACTCGCGGAAGCACTGGCGGCAGAAGTAGATGCCGTACTTACGCACAAGGCCCTGCTTCCGGCCACAGATGCGGCACTCGTTCGCGCCACGGCCGAATTTTCTTACGTTTCCGCCTGAAGCAGGCGCTCCTGACTCTTCTGCCATGCCTTACACCTCCACCTGGTAGCGTTCGCGCATGAATGCGATGGCTTCTTCTTTACTCACTTTCTGGGCCTCCGGCAGTTTCCTGCGCTCGACATTCCTGCGCGCGATCCGCACGCCTTTGTGCTCGAGCACCACGTTGATGTCCATGCCGTATATCCCGATTGTCGGGTCGTAAGACATGCCCGGAAAGTCGGTATGCTCTTCGATGCCGAAGGAGACGTTCCCGGTCCGGTCGAACTGCGAGGGTGCGAGCTGCCGCTCGACTATCCCGAGCGCGGTCGTGATGAACTTCTCGGCGTTCTCCCGGCGCAGGGTGACCTTGCACCCGATGGGTGCGCCCTTCCGGATACCGAACGCCGGCTGGGTCCGCTTGGCGATGGTGCGAACGGGTTTCTGGCCGGTGATCTGCTTCACGAGGTCTTCGGCCTTGACCAGCCGCTCGCCGCTCTCGCCGACGCCCATGTGCACGACGACCTTGTCGATGTAGACGTCCTTCATCGCGCTCATGCCGAACCCTCCAGTTCAGGTGCAATCGCGGAGCGGCCGACCATGAATATGTACTCGTCGATGGTCTCAAACCGCTCGTCGGCCGAGTCGTCCACGAGAACCACGCGGTTCGGAACGGAACTCCCCGTCTTGACGATCTCGACGATCCTGCCGACCTTGCCGGAGTGCTTTCCACCGACGACCATGGCCACGTTGCCTTCCGCGAAGGGGAAGTGGTCGACGATCCGGAACCGGTCTTCACCGGCCGTTCCATCCCCGAGGGTCACCACGACGGAGTCTTTTGCCCTGTAGGTGTTGTCGGCGAGGATGTTTGCGCCGTATGCAAGGTTCAACTGCACCTTGCCGCCCCGGATCGTGGTCTTGTTCCGGATCTTGCAGAGCCGGGTCTTTGCCGATTCCGCCGGGATCTCGACGGCAACCAGGTTGCCCCGCATATCGAGCTGGATGCGGTAGTGCTTTCCGAGCTTCGGGATCGAGACGATATCAAAGACGCCGAGACCCATCTGGGGGTTCCTGCAGGCCCGCCCGTTGACGATGACGTCCCGCTGGTGCAGGATCTTTTTGACCTCGCTTGCGTTCTGTGCAAGACCGATGTGCTCGCGGAGCCAGACACCGGCCGGCAATGCGGCGGCGTTGTGAGGGCCCGGGGCGGTCTTCATGACGAATTTCTGTACTTTCTTCGGGATATGCCAGGATCCTGGCGCTACCAGCCGCTTGAGATGCTTGGACATTATGCTCCGCCTCCGAGTCTCTCCTCACGTAGTTTGTCTTTCAGGTTGAGCTTCGTGATCTGCACGTTCGAGGGATCGACCGGCCGGGGAACCTCGGTTCCATCCGCCTTCGTCACCATCACGCCGTGCACGATCAGCCGGCACGTCTTCATGTCTACCGCATCGACGACGCCTTCATCACCGGCGAAATCTCCGCGGAGCACTTTCACGGTGTCACCCTTGACCACACGGGTTCTCCGGGAGTCGTACTTCCCACGGAGCTCGGGGGAGAGTGATGCGGAGAGGAACCGGCCCCGGGTGTGGTTCGGTGCGTTGTAACGCGCCTTGCGCTGTTTCCTCGGCTGTTTGCTAACTATGCGTACCATTTTTCACCACACCTTACACGATTATCGTCGCCATGGAGGCGATCTTCGGGAACCGCTCGGCGATCTCGCGGGGGACGGCGCCCTTGATCTCTGTTCCCTTCGGCTCGCCGCGCTCGTTGATGAGCACCATGGCGTTGTCCTCGAATGAGAGACGGATGCCGTTCGGACGGCGGATCTCCTTCTTCTGCCGGATGACCACCGCTTTCTCGAGCTTCCTCCGCATGTCGGGAGTGCCCTTCTTGACGCTCACGGTCGCGACGTCGCCGACGCCCATGCAGGGCTGCCGGCGCCGGACACCATGATAACGGTCGACCGAGACGACCTCCACGAGCCGTGCGCCGGTGTTGTCGGAACAGACCATCCGGGAGCCGGTGGCGAGGGCGCGCGGAATGGTCGACTGCATCGCCTTCATCCCTTCATCACCTCAACCACCACGAAGTTCTTGGTCTTTGAGAGCGGCCTGCACTCTGCGATCCGGACCACGTCGCCCACGCCCGCATTGATGCAGGGTGTGCTATGGGCATGGTACCGGGATCTGCGTTTCTCGTACCGCTTGTATTTCTTGACGTAGTGGAGGAACTCACGCTCCACAACGACGGTACCGTTCATACGGTCGCTCACGACTTTGCCGGTAATCACCTGGCCGCGTACCGGCAAAGTGCCGTGAAACGGACAATTTGCGTCCTCACATTCCGCTTCAGGAATGGGAACGTCCAACCCAATGTTTCGTGCCATTATTCATCCTCGTTTATCTGATGCGCATGCTGATCCGCCGCTCCGGCTGTGTCTCCAGGCTCGACCCGTCGACGTCGACGGTCGTGCCGTCGGGGAGCCGGAGGCGGAACACGCTGAACCGTTTTGGTATCTGCTTTTCTCCCCGCCCGGTCAGGATCACCAGGGTATTTCTGGTCTCATCAGTGACGTGACCCGATACCCCGGCATGACCCGGGTTGCTCGCACGAACTACCAGAACGTCCAGGCCGATCAACTCGTGCCGCAGGACGTTCTGGGGAGAGATCATGCGTTCCTCCGTGCGTTCTTCTCGGTTTTGATGCGCGCAATCGTCCTCTTAACCTCGCGGATCCGCCCGGGGTTCTCGGTGGCGCCGCCGGCGCTGACCTTGCCGCGCTCCTGGAGCAGTTCGAGGGAGAGTTTCTGCTCCTGCTCGAGGAGTTCGGTGTCGGAGAGCTGCTTCACTTCCTGTGCGCGAAAGATTGCCATTTACCTCTCCTCCTCTATGTACTCCTCTTCGGATGTCTCCTCGAACTCCTCTTCGAACACGTCTTCGCCGACTTCTTCGGCCTCGATCGGTTCCGCCGGGGCCTTCTTCGGCTCGGGTTCAAGGACATCGAAGGCGTCGGGCAGCCGTGCGTCCGGCGGCACGATCTTGACCTGAACCCCGATGGTTCCGAGTTTCTTGATCGCGACCGCGTAGCCCTTCTCGACGATCGTCTCGCTGGGCTCACCGCAGTGCTTGATGTAACCCTCGGTGAACTTCTGGGTCCGCGACCGGGCGCCGGTCAGTTTCCCGGCGACGACGACCTCGCAGCCGAGCGCACCGGATTCCATGATCCGGCGGATCGTGCTCTGTCCGGCCTTTCTGAAGTACCAGCCGCGTTCAAGGGCGTTTGCCAGCCTTTCCGCCATGATCTGGGCGTTGAAGTTGGGGTTCTGGACCTGCTGGACTTCCACCTGCGGGGCCTCGATCTCGTAGTCGGTGGCAAGGTCCTGGGTAAGCTGGCGGACCTGCTTGCCGCCTTTCCCGATTACGATACCGGGCTTCTCCGCAAAGATGGTCACCTGGGTGCCGAGCGGCGTCCGGGTGATGTCCATGCCGCCGTATCCGGCCCGCTTGAGTTCCTTTGTGAGGAACTTCTCGACGCGGACGTTGCGCACGCCTTCCACGATAAACTTCTTCTCGATTGCCATTACGCCACCTCAGTCACGACGATCTCTATGTTCACGGTCTCCCTGCGCTTCGGGGTGGCGCGACCCATCGCACGTGGGAAGAACGCCCGGAGGCCACGGCCCGTGTTGGCGGCAACGTGGTCGATCCGGAGGTTTTCGGTATCAAGGCCGATGTATTCGGCGTTCTTCTCGACGGACTCAAGCAGCCTGATGTAGGCCTCTGCAGCCTTGACCGGGTACCGGCCGGCGGGCCACTTCGAAAGACCGCGCTTGTGGGCGACGTTCCGGTTGAACCGCTTGAAGGGGATGGCCTTCTTCAGCGCCACCACGTCGGCGAGGTATGCCTTTGCTTCAGAGGTGGTCATGTTCTTGATGAACCTGGCAATCTCGATCGAGTGCTTGGGAGAGACGGGAAGCTCGTTCGCCTTTGCGCGAGCGACGTTCTCGCCCTCGATCTTTGCTGAATAACCTGTTCTTGCCATAGCCATCACTTCAGCGGTACGTATTTACTCGACCGGGTAGCACCGATACCGGCGCTGCCGTGGGCCACCCTTCTGCGGGTCAGTGCAAACTCTCCAAGGTAGTGGAAGACCGCCTCGGGCTGAATCTCCACTGCCTGGAACTCCTTTCCGTTGTGGATCTCGATGGTCCTCCCCACCATCTCGGGCATGATGATCATGTCGCGCAGGTGGGTGCGGATTTTTGCGTCTCCCGACCGGAGATCCGCGAGGAGTTTCTCGTGCTCCCGGGAGAGACCCCGGTCGAATTTCCTGCGTGCCCGGGCCGGCATGAGCGGCAGCAGCTCGGAGAGAGCCATCTGCTTTAAGTCCTCAACGGAGTAGCCGCGATAGGTGAACTCCTCGCGGCGCCGCGGCATTCTCTTCTGTGTCTTCTTTGCCATGCTTCACCCCTCACTTCTTCCACTTGCCGGTTCTCCGGGCGGCAACATGCCCGACCTTTCTTCCCGGGGACGTGCCGCGGGCGACGGTCTTGGGCCGTCCGCAGTGCTGGTGCCCACCGCCACCGAACGGGTGGTCGATGACGTTCATGCAGACACCTTTGACGCGAGGCCACTTCTCGGAGGAGGACCTGACGTGGAAGTGCTTCTTTCCTGCCTTGACGAACGGTTTTTCACCCCGTCCGCCGCCGGCAACGATACCGACGGTTGCCATGCAGGCACCGTTGAACCACTTGTTCTTGCCGCTCGGCATCCGAACACCGACCCTGCCGTCGTCGGCCTTGCCGATGACGAGGGCCTGGACACCGCTCGAGCGGACGAACTTGCCGCCGTCGTTGGGCCTGGCTTCGATGTTACAGACGTATGCACCGACCGGGACCTCCCGGAGCGGCAGGGTGTTTCCGTTCTTCACCACGCCTCCGGTACCCCAGGAGACCGCATCTCCGACACCGAGCCCTTCGGTGGCGAGGACGTAGACCTTCTCGCCGTTCTCGAGCCTGGCGAGAGCGATCGGTGCGTGGCGGGCCGGGTCGTGCTCGATGTCGACGACGCGCCCGGAAACCAGAGCGTCGTTCTTCCCTACGTGCCGCAGCGCGGCCTTATACCGGTGCGACGGTGCACGGTAGGACGGGCCGCCTTTTCCACGGTTCTGTGCTATAATTCTATGTGCCATCGTCACTCACCTTACATGATTCCCAGCCGGCTGAGGATTTCTTCAGCCGCCTTCGCATCCGCAAACGTTACAATGGCCTTCTTCTGGCCCTTCATGGTCATCATCGTGCGGACATTGGCCACTTCCTGTTCGAAGGCCGATTCCAGCTCGCGCTTGATGTCCTGCTTGGTGGCATCCCTCTGCACGATAAACTGGAGCTTGCTCTCGCCTTCGAGCATCATCGTTGCTTTTTCAGTAACGAACGGGTATTTCAGTATCATGAGAACTCCTCCAGTCTTCGGATTGCAGATTCCGTCCAGACCGTCAGCCGTCCTGCCTGCGTGCCGGGTGCCAGCAGTTCGGTGTTGAGCTGGCTGACCGTCACGGCATCGACACCGGCAAGGTTCCGGGCCGCCCGGAGCGGTTCGCTCCCGGTGACGATAAGAACGCTCTTGCGCTGCTTGTAGCGGCGGCCACGCATGGTGCCCCGCCCTGCACGGACCTTCTTGCTGCTCTTCGCCCGCTCGACGTCGGCATAGACACCGAGCGCAGAGAGTGCGGCGATGACATCGCCTGTGCGGGTGATCTCTTCGAACCGGTCCTCGAAGACCAGCGGGAGGTCGCCCTCAAAGAGGTGCCCGCGTTCCCGGACGAGGTCGGGGTAGGTGCTGGCTGCGACGGCAGACCGGAGAGCCTTCTGCTTCTCTTTGCGGTTGATCTCCTTGACGAGGATCTTTTCGACCTTCGGGGGATGTGCTGCACGCCCGCCGGTTGCCTGCGGAATCCTGGCCACCCTGCTGCCGTTTTTCAGGCGGGGGACCTGGGCGACGCCCCGGCCGCTGCCCCAGGACTCTGCCGAGGTGCGCATGCCGGCATAGGGATTTGTCCCATGCGGCTGGAACCGGGTGCTCTGGAGCGCGAGGACTGCCCGCTTAATCAGGTCGGGCCTGTACTCTTCGGTAAAGATTTCCGGGAGATCGATCTCGTTGGCGATCTCGCCTGTCAGTGTTCGAACCTGTGCCTTCATCGCTGCTCACCCCTGCTGGCTCTGCACGCTGACGTGACTGATCGCCGGCGTGCGGACGGTGTGTTCACCCTGCCGTATCGCGGACCGTATCCGGACCAGCCGCTTGTTCGGTCCCGGGACGGAGCCCTTGATCAGCACGTAGGGTCCGCGCACAAGGCCGTAGTGCAGGAACCCGCCTGCCGGCGTTATGTCGTCACCGTCGGTGCCGATCTTCAGGATTCGCTTGTTGAACTCGGTACGCTGCTGGTAGCCCATCTGGCCCATCTGCGGCACCTGCCACCGGACATGGTGCGGGGTCCACGGACCGAGGTTGCCGATGTGGCGCTTCTTGCCGCCGCGGGAGTGTTTACGCTTCCGGACCTGGATGCCCCAGCGCTTGACGGGGCCTTCCGTGCCCTTACCGGTGGTAACGGCAGTCACGTCGACGTACTCGCCGACCTCGAGGTTGCCGGAGATCGTAATTTCCTTCCCGAGGATCTCGGCGGCGTAGGCGATCTGGTCTTCAAGGCTTCCGCCGGCGATCCGCATCTCCATCAGGTCGGGGACCTTCTTCGGGACCCCGGTGAGGTCCATCGGCCGGGTGTAAGCCAGGACGTAGAGTTCGACGACTCTGCCTTCGCCGATCGCGTTCTTGATGGTGTCGAGAGCGGCAGCGGTGTCGTGGTTCTTCGGGACGTTGATGCGGCGGGACAGCTCATCGTCGAGGCCGGACGTCCACGCCTCGGTCAGCGCATGCTTTCCGTAGGTGTCCTCGCTGTATGCGCGCACGCCTGCCACCCGCATGGGCGGGACCTCAACCACGGTCACCGGCACCATCACATCCTTGCCTTCGGTGGGGCTGCTCTTGTGGTCATCGACCATGATGACGTGGGTCATTCCCACCTTGTACCCTGCAAATCCCTGTACAGCCGGGGCTCCCGTGTATTCCGGCCACGAGCCGTACCGGGGAACCGGGCTTTTTGCCCGTTTTCTCGGGCTGTACGCGAGGGATCCTCTGCGTGGTCTGTTAATCTTCGGCATGTTTCAATCAACCCTTCGTGCGTTGTAGCGTGATGCATCGACTGCAGGCCTGCTGCAGAGCGATGCGTGCGCCGGGCTCCATGCCGGACGTGCCGGCACGAATGCCCTTTCGGCGAACCCGTACGGGGCGGGGACATCGAGCGCCACGCCATTTTGCCGTGGCGCAAGGGAAACAGTTGATGGAGGCAGCGGAGCGCGAGACGCACAGATACATCCGTCTCTGCGTGCCTTAACCGCTCCTTTGCTGCCGTCCCGGTGTGCACCGGGTGCATTCCAGTCGTCGCCAACAGATCCTGACTCTTCGACGCTTCCGGGAACCTTCTTCCCGGAACCGGGCGCGCTGCACTGGCGTTGGCCCAGCGTCTCGATCAGATCCAGCTCCTGTCATCCCGTTGTGACGAGCACAACTCCATATCGACATCGGCCCTCCGTGAGGAGGGTTCGACCTTGTGTCTTGTACCTTCTGCGCACTCCGCCGCGGGTCTCTGATCCGCATATATGCGAAACCGTGGAGATCCAGGAAATCAGAGGCACGTGCGGTGCCGGATGCATCCCGGATCCGGGCGGAATTGTGCAGAGCGGTTTCTTAAACATTACTTAAAATGAGATATAAACCTTGTTATCGGATTTCCCGGGAATTTACGCTAAACGGCTATCTGCTACAGGCGCGGCACCAGTTCACCGAACTGAACGGCCGGGAGGATGAAAGAAGGGCTGCAAAGGGTACGTTCGCAGCATGCAACCGGGAGGCACCCTCCCGGAGGGGTCCCGCTCCGGCACGGGCCCTGTGCGCGCCCCGGGGGAACCGTGTCACCCGAAGTACAGGTCGCCGTCTTTGTTGATATAGATCTCAACGTCCTCGCGAACCTGCCTCCTCCTGAACCGCTCGGGGTTAGCGTCCCTGAGCCGGTTAATGAGCGAGATCGTGTCGTATTTGACCTTCAATCCCTTCTTCTCGGCTTCGGTGTAGATGAGCTCGGGGGCCTTGAGCAGATCGAGGCCGCTCTGAAGCGTACAGAGATGTACGGCGTCAAGTGTGTAGAGGAACTCAAGCGTCTCACGTGCACGCGAAATGTTCTCGAGAGCGGCCTTTTCAATGGTGCAGACGTTTGCTTTTGAGGTATGGATGATCTCTGCGATCTGTTGCTGCGTCAACCCTTTCTTCCGGTAGCGCAGCACTTCTTTCTGGCGATCGGTAAGCAGACCTTGTTTCATCAAACATATATGGACGGTGTAAATTTAAACACTTTTCCTTAACCCCCCCTGGTTTCGGACGGGATTTTCGGGGCGTTTCAAAATGTTTATATGAGAACTTGGCGATACTATCGTGTTCTCAAATTTTGAGAGGTGTTAAAGTGGTTGTAAAAGTTGGAATTGCGAAACTGGGAAATATCGCCAGTGGTGTAATGGGTGAACTTCTTCTCGATGAGCGCGCCGACCGTGAGGACATGATCACCTTCATGGCGACCTCCGGTACGAAGCTGCAGCCCGAGGACATTGACCGTGTGGTCAGCAATATGAAGGCATGGGGCCCGGACTTCTGTATCGTCGTCTCCCCGAACGGCGTCCTTCCCGGACCCACTCAGGCCCGTGAAGACCTCGCAGCGGCCGGAATCCCCTGCATCGTCATCACCGACGATGTCACCACCAAGAAGGAGCAGTTCGAAGCGCTCAAGGCGAGCAACTTCGGCTACATCATCATGAAGGCCGACGCCATGATCGGCGCCCGCCGTGAGTTCCTCGACCCCATCGAGATGGCGGACTACAACGGGAACCTCGTCAAGGTGCTCGCCATCACCGGTGCGTTCCGCAAGATGCAGATGGAGCTCGACAAGGTGATCGACCAGGTGAAGGCAGGCAAGAAGGGCGCGGACCTCGCGCTCCCCAAGGTCGTCATGACCTCCGACAAGGCGGTCGACGGCGAGTTCAGCAACCCCTACGCGCTCGCGAAGGCCCGTGCGGCCTACGAGATCGCGCAGGCGGTCGCAGGCGTCAACGTCAAGGGTTGCTTCATGACAAAGGAGTGGGAGAAGTACATCCCGATCGTCGCGAGCGCCCACGAGATGATGCGCCAGGCCATGATCCTCTGCGAGGAGGCACGCGACCTCGAGAAGGGCATGGACGGCGTTATCCGCAAGCCGCACAAGAAGACCGGCGAGATCGTCTCGAAGACCGCCCTCATCAGCAAGCCCGAGTAACCTCGGCACCACTTCTTTTTTCGAGTTTGTAGAATGTTCTACCCGGTAGAGGGTATGCCGTCCGTCTCTGTCGCTAGCGGGAGATATCGCGGTCTTCAGGGGCCATTACATACTGATGCTTCATACGAAGTCCAACGGACCAAAAGGTCGGAGCATAAGCACCGTTACGTGCGAATGCCGGTAGCAATCCAACTGAAATAAAGAAAACACCCCATGTAGTGGACCGTGGGGCTATCGCCATTGGGGGAACGACGCTCCGTAGGAGCGGAGTTTGAGCACCGTTAGGTGCGAGGAACGGAGCACGAGAAACTCGAAGAGTTTCGAGGGGTGCGGTCAAAGGGCCCTGGAAATACTGGTTCTCCCCCGGGCTCCGTCAGGAACCGTCTTTCAGCGGGGATGCCGCTTCTCTTTCCCGTATCCGGCATCCCGATGCAGGTTCGCGGCTTTCAACCAACTCCCGGATCATCCAGCGCGGCCCGGTCAGCAGGATATCGACCTCCGTCCCATCGCGGATGCCGCTGGTGCCTGTGGGGACGTGCAGGTAGGCGTTTGCACGCACCATCGCCATCTGCGTGCCGCCCCCGCGCGGCAGGGGGGTGGCGACGTACCGGTCGCCTGCCCTCGAGACGGTGAGGAGGACGAACTCGTCGTAGCCGGGGTCCGCCGTGATCGTCCCGGCGAGCCGGGCGCGGAGGCGCTCCGCCGGCGGAGAGTGAAACCCCCACGCAGCGAGCAGGGGGAGGGCGAGTTCCCGTACGGTCGTCAGGGCGGCTATCGGGTATCCCGGGAGCCCGATAGCCGGTTTGCCGTCGATCCGGCCGATGATCGCCGGTTCACCCGGCTTCATCGCGATGCCGTGGACGAGCACCTCGCCGAGATCGCCGATGACGTCGGCGGTGAAGTCCCGGGTGCCTGCCGACGACCCGGCGGAGACCAGGAGCAAGTCGTTCTCCCGGATGCCTCTCCAGATTGCCTGCCGAAGTTGTTCGGGCTCGTCGCGGACGATTCCGTAGCGGGCGCAGGTGGCGCCGGCCTCGCCGAGCAGTGCCGCGGCAGCGGCGGTGTTGCTCTCGACGGCCCCTCCCGGGCCCGGGAGTTCGCCTGCCGGAACGAGTTCGCTCCCCGTCGGGATGAGGCCGACCCTCACCTCCCGCACGTCGACCGCGGCGATCCCGTAGGAGAGGAGCGCCCCGATATCGCAGGGGCGTATCGGGTGTCCGGCGGGAAGGATCTGGTCACCCTGCCTGATCTCGGTCCCTCTCGGGTGGAGGTGCTCGCCGGGGATCACGGCCTTCCCGGTGCTCCAGGCGCCGTCTTCGGTGACGTCCTCGATCATGATGACTGCGTCGTAGCCGGAAGGGATCGCGTTCCCGGTATTCACTCTGCAGGGGTTTTTGAGTCTGGCCGGGTTTGCTGCGCTCGCCCCGGCGGTCTCGCGGCTCTTGACGGCGAAACCATCTCTGGCGGCAATGTCCATTTCCGGAACGGTCAGCAGCGAGTAGACGGGTTTCGCCGTCACCCGTCCGGCCGCCCCGGCAACTGGAAGGGTAGCGGTCCGGTCGGGGGTCGGGAAGGCCGAACGCATCAGTTCCCTGACTTTTGCAAGCGGTTTTGACGCGAGGCGTCGCCTTGTCATAGATTTATGCCCATATCATCGCCCGTTCCCGGCGACCCGGTCGCTCTTGCAGAAAAATTAGATTCTGGTGTAGAGGTTTGCGTACACCGTCTTGCCTCTGGAGACCGGATGGCGTTCGCCGAGGTCGCCGATGTAGTGGGCGAAACGTGCGGTCTCGCCGTCGACCTCCTGCTCCACCTCGCCGACCATCGAAAATCCCGGGAGCGGATTCTCGATCGTCCCGTAGATGTAGATGTCGCCTTTCACCATCTGCCCGCCGACACGGCCCTTGGTGTTGCCCTTGACTATGACGGTGCCGCCTTCGCCGTGGGTGGAGATGTGGATGTCCGCATCGCCGCCGATGACGATCGTCCCGCCGTTGATGAACGTGGCCGTATCGTTGCCGACGTTCCCGGCGACCCGGATGACTCCGCCCTGCATGCCGCGCCACTCGCCGCGGGGCGACGCGCCCAGGTGGTGTCCGGCGTCCCCGTCGACGACGAGCTCGCCGCCTTCCATCCCGATGCCGCAGAACGAGTCGACGTTTCCTTTGACGTGCATCTTCCCGCCCTTCATCCAGCCGCCGATGTACATGTCGGCGTTGCCTTCGATGACGATCTCGCCTGCAGTCATCTGCTGGCCGATCCTTTTGACACGGGTGCAGTCGCCCCGGAGGACGATCTTCGTCTCGGCCGCTGTCGCTCCGCCGTCCCCCTCGACGGTGAAGTACTTCCCGAGCGGCCCCTTCTGCTTGCCTTCCCAGACATCGAGGGCGGCAATCTCGGCTGCCTTCTTGCCCGCGAAGTTGTCCGGAGTGATGTTCTGCCCCTCAAGCATGAGCTCGGGGGGTTTGGTCAGGGTGAGGGTTACTGTCTTCATGCTTCTCATCACCTCATTGTGTCGTATCGACCTCGATCACCCGCGGGTTGTGGAGGTGTTCCTCGAAGAGCGAGTAGTTGTCGAGCTTCACGCTGTAGTGCCGGAGGAAGTGCTCGTAGATGTCTCTCTGCACCTGCGCGTTCTCCGGGACCTTCACGTCGACCCAGACCGTCCGCTTTGCGGGCTCCTCGACGACCTCGCCGTCCCGGACGGTCACGATGCCGTCTTTGACGAGCCAGGCGCACCGGGAGAAGGCCTTCTCGATCATCGTGGGGTCGGAGGGCATATCTTCGGGGTTGAGGGCGTATACGGCGATATCGGCATCCATTCCGGGGGCAAGCCCGCCGTAGGTGTTGCCGACGCCGAGCGCCTTTGCCGGCCCCGCCCGGGTCATCTGCGCGATCTCGTATAGCGTGAGCTCGCGGTCGATGCCGTCGATGGAGGTGGCGTCGATCGTCCGCTCAAGCCACTTGAACGTCTTCATTGTCGCGTCACGTGCGGCCCTGCTCATCAGCCAGGTGATGACCTGCGGGTAGCGGGTGAACGGTCCGGCGTTCGGGTGGTCGGTGGTGACGAACGTCCGCATCGGGTCTTTTGAGAGGAGGGCGATCTCCAGGCCGACGGCCCACTGGATGGTGCAGACCTTGATCTTCGGGCTGTAGATGTAGGGGACGACGCCCGCGGCGGTTTCGAGTTCCACGTCCACGTTCGCCCACTTCAGGTTGTTCAGGGCACGCAGGTGGTGCTCGAACGGCCCGTCGGCGGTCATGGTGGTGGTCTCGTCGAGGGTCACCTGGCCCATGTCGACGGTGATGTTGTCGTGGGCGTTCACGTAGTCCATGACGTCTTTTGCCCGGGACTCGAAGTTCCCCCAGGAGTCGCCGCCGTAGGCGTGGAACTGAAGGTGCGTGATGTGCAGCACCTGTTCGCGGCCGAAGTCGTTCTTCGGGGCGTAGCCTTCAGCGAGCTTGAGCGACTCGAGTGTGTCGGTGTAGTTGCCCGGGTTTCCGAGGTTGTTGCAGTGCAGGTGCACCGAGTGGGGGAGACCGAGGAACTCGTTCGTCTCGATGAGGCCCTTCACGATCTCCGCCGGGGCGATATCGAAGTACGGGACCGGGTCGTGGATATGCTCGCAGTTCAGTCCCCATCCCCAGGCCTCGGAGCCGCCGGGGTTGACGACCTTGATGCCGAACCCATGGGTTGCCCGCAGAAGCCAGGCGGTATATGCTGCGTTGTTCTCGATCTCGTTATTTTTGAGGTATTCAAGGGTGAACCAGTTGTTCCCGAAGACCGGCATCGCGGCGTTGTCGATGATCGGGGTATCCCGGATCTCTTCGTGGACGTGCGGGGAGTGAAGCGGGGGCATCGCCGCCTCGTTGACAAAGACGTAGCCCATTCGTGCGTAGTCGTAGCCTGTCTTGAACGTGGAGGGGACGGAAAAGCCCATCTCCATGCGGCTGCACGTAGGAGATTTGTGGGGGCTCTTGAAGAGTTTGTCCTCCGGGCGGAAGAGCCGGCCGACGTTCACTTTCGGCCCGACAACGTGGGAGTGGATGTCGACGCCGCCCGCCATCACGGCCATGCCGGCGGCGTCGATCGTCTTCGGGCTGTTGAGGGCGCTGGTCTCGACAATTTTGCCGTCTTTGACTCCGATGTCCATGCGATCGCCCTTGATCCCCTGCAGGGGGTCGAAGACGAACCCGTTCCTGATCAGTAGTTCGCCCATGGTTCACTCCTCCGCGCGGACGCCTTCCGGCGTGGCCTTCGCCTGCCCTTTTGCGGCCTCTTCGGCCTCCAGTTCGCAGAGCCTCCTGTGAATCCGCTCGAAGAGCTCCTCGTCGCTGATGACGCCCTCGGGCGGGTCGATGACCTTGCGGTACTGGATCGGGACGTTGTCCATCCGGTAGACGATGCCCGGGACCTCGACCCCGACGATTCCCACCGGGATATGGAGGTCTGAGATCTCGCTTGCCATGCAGATGTTCGGGTCGACGGTGATCCAGGGGTGCTTTCTGAGGTGCTTGACCGCCTCGATCGGGAAGTGGGCGCCCGCATCCGTCCCCACGTTGAAGAAGGCGTCAACCTCGTCGCGCATGGCAAGGTCGACGGAGCTCGTCTCGCCGGGGTTCATGTGGGCGATATCCTTCTTCGTCAGGTCGAGACAGTAGGGGAACCCGTACTGCCATGACCAGACCGCGCCCGGTCCGGTGATGTTATAGTGGCCCCGCATCGCCATGATCGTCCACTTGGTGTAGTCGTTGAGGTCGCGAGTCAGGCTGATGGCGATGTCCACGTTGTGGTTCCGGCCGTCGGAGTGACAGAGGCCCATGCCGTAGAAGATGGTGCCGAACCGGGCCTTCTTCATGATCGCGGCGACTTCGAGGATCTGCTCGCGCCTGATCCCGGCAACCTCCTCGGGGATCTCGTGGCCCCGGACGACGGCACGGAACGCGTCGAAGAGTTCGTAGTCGTGCCCCTGCTTCACCTGCAGGTAGATGTCTGCCACCTGAGCGGTGTCGGTGTGCCTCGGATCGATGACGATGATCTTGCGGCTCTTCTGGCCCTTGCCGGTGAAGAAGCCGCGGGGGAAGATCGAGTAGCGGGACATGTGCCGCGGGTGGGCGTGGGCCGGGTTTGCGCCCCAGTAGACGATGACGTCCGCCCGGTTCTTCGTCTCGCCGAGGGTGCAGCTCGGGTAGCCGTTGTCGAATATGGCGAGGAACGAGCTCCCATGACAGATGGACGCGCAGTTGTCGAGCACGGCCCCCGCTCTCTCGGCGACCTTGGCCGCGGCGGCCATGCCCTCGCAGTTGGTCGATCCGAACCCGTAGATCAGGGGTTTCTTAGCGTTGTGGAGCACTTTCGCCGCATAGTCGACTGCCTCGTCGTAGGAGATATCCTTGTAGGTGCCGTCCGGCTGGCGGAGACGGGGCAGTTTGACCCTCTCGCCGCCCGTTGCGTGGTGGAAGATCTGGTTGCCGATAGCGCAGGCATTCTCCACCTCGAGGATCTTCTTTCCATCGTCCGATACGGTCACGACAAGGTCGTCGCAGCAGACGCCGCAGTAAGGGCATCCGACATTCTCAACTTTCTTTGGCATTACTGATCACCTCTCCACAGCCCGACGGCCCCCTGGACGAGTTCGAGCGCGCTCTTCCGGCGTTCACCGTTCGCCGGCTCGACCGTCACGGGAAAGCCGCTGTACTGGGGTTCTCCGGTCGCCTGGGTCCGCGGAGGAACAATCTGGTTTGCCCAGACGCCCTGCGGGATGAATGCAAGGCCGGGGTAGAGCGACTGACGGCCCCTGACGGTCTTGACGACCACGCTTCCGCATTCGCTCGTCACCCGTACCAGCTGGTTCGGAACCAGGCCGAGCGCTTTGACGTCGTCGTCATGCATCTCGATGATCGAGCAGGCCTCGAAGTATTCCGGGGTCGTTTTGCCCTTCTCCATCGCAACGCCTTCTTCGATGGAGCGCTGGGTGATCATGTTCAATGTAATCCTGTTCGCCATGGTTTTGCCTCAATGTGGTTGGTAGGATCGGTCTCCCGAAACTCCGGCGAGTCGGCCCCATAGAGTACGGTGCTCCCGGTACGGCCCGATAACGGGCCCCCCCTGCGTTGCGGGGGATCTCCGGGGCATCCGGTACCCGGCATGCCGGACCTTCCTGCACGGCGAGGGCCCGCTGACCGGGATGCACCGGAAAAAACCGGGCAAAATGCAGAGAGCCCACTCACGAAACTTCCGGGCGGAGCACCGGGTGGATCGCTTTGTCATAACTTGTAATGTTTTGTATTTAACCATTCCGAATTTGTAAGTTATTAAAGATGACAGGCTTTACGGATGGTGGTTTGGAAGGTGGTTTTAGTTACCATGTGGGCGTAACCGGGATCCGTTCTAAAATTGTTGCAACATTGAGCGGTTTGCGGGGTATCGAGCCTCCGGCCCCGGCCGAGGGGCTATGGGGGCGCAGGTTGAGGGTGGACAGGGAACAGGTTTGTCCCGTATCCCCGATCTTTCCGGATGCGCCGGAGCCGGGGTCGATGCCGGCATCCCCCCTCCCGGGCCTGGTATATCCGGGTGCAGCGGCCGCTTATGGGGGTCCTATATAACTACATCGCATTGACTCCTGGACGCTGTTGTGTAAATTTGGAAAACAAAGGTCTGCATGCCTGGATCCGGGAGAATCCTCCCCTTTCCGGGTAGCATTATATATTTTAAGATACAACCTATAAAGTCGGGTACAGTTGTCCATCTTCTGGAGATAATAATTTTAATATGTGTCTATCTTCGACGCCCCCCTGGCCCCTCATCGCTGAAGGGCGGCCTGGAGAAATCCTTTTTAATGATCGCGTTCAACCATTAGAACCGTTCAATCTCGATTTTAAAATATCCGATTGGGAATATAATCGATATAAATATTACTTTTTGTAAAAAAGTCCGCCTTATTTCGCAAATTTTATTAATAGCTCTCCTTCTACTCTTATAGTCCCTTTTGGGACGTGCAGTAGCGGCCTTCAGAGATCAGGAGCAAGTGTTTGCCCCGTGGTCTCTTGCATGAACGGAACGTATTGAACAAGGGTAAAAGGATGAAATACTATGGCTAAATACACGGAAACAATCGATCTCTATTCTGATGACGGGAAGCTGCTCAAGAGCGGCGTCACCCTCGACAGAATCAGCCCGCTGGTTAACCCGGCCACAGGTAAGATCATCGACCTGACCAAGAGAACGATCAGCGTAAACCTCGGAGGAATCCAGGATGCGCTCAAGGTTGGCAAACTTGGAAAGGGCAAGATCAAGGGAAGAGAACTCGATCTCCCCATCATGGAGAACAAGGACGCAATCGTCGCCAGGATCAAGGAGATGATCCAGGTCGAGGAGGGTGACGACACCGAGATCATGGAATTCAACGGTGGAAAGCTCCTGCTCGTCCAGGTTCCGACGAAGCGCCTGGTCAACGCGGCCACCTACGATGCCGCGATCACCTCGGTCGCAGCCGCGACCACCTTCTCGATCGTCGACCAGTTCGACATCGACGCCTTCAACGCATCCACCGTCAAGGCGGCCTGCTGGGGCAGCTACCCGCACACCCAGGACATGGAAGGTGCGCTTGTTTCGTCGATCCTGACGATCCCCCAGAACAACGAGGGTATCGGCTACGCTCTCCGCAACATCCCGGTCAACCACACCGTCATGATGACCGGCAGGAACGCCCTGCAGGGTGCAGCACTCTCGTCCACGCTTGAGACCGCCGGTATCTTCGAGATGGGATCCGCCGTCGGACCGTTCGAGCGCGCCCAGCTGCTCGCCTACGCCTACCAGGGCCTGAACGCAAACAACATGGTCTACGACCTCGTCAAGGCAAACGGCGAGACCGGAACCGTCGGTACGGTCGTCCAGAGCCTGGTCGAGCGCGCCATCGAGGACAAGGTCATCGTCCCCG
>NZ_DAFZ01000082.1:0-474 GCF_002498065.1 Methanoculleus sp. UBA208
GCGATATCCCCACGGTCCACTGTATCGGGCCTCACCATATTAGAGGTTCCAACAACAGCAATGGAAGCCTGATTACTCTCAAAGCCCTATCCGAGGGAATACAATTCTAACTCGCCAGCCACTCATGCTCCTGGCAAATATCACCTCACAAAATCCCAAGGACTCCCCACGCCTCACCACCGGGCCGCCCCCGACAATCAATCTCCCGGTCTGCCTCCACACCCCCCGTCCCTCACCAAACCCACCCGCCCCTCCCTTACCCTCGAGGGAGAACATTTTGTATCGCCGCAACCAATGGTAGACGTACTATGGAGAGCGGATCGGTTGTGGGGGACCGCGTCTTTATTGCGGAGAACGCAACAGTCATCGGAGACGTGACGCTCGCCGACGACGTGAGTGTATGGTTCGGTGCCGTGGTCCGGGGGGATCGGGATACGATCACGGTGGAAGCGGGCTCGAACATCCAGGACAACG
>NZ_DAFZ01000082.1:774-26220 GCF_002498065.1 Methanoculleus sp. UBA208
GGCTCGAACATCCAGGACAACGCCGTCGTCCACACCACACCCAACTTCCCGGTCGCGATCGGGGCGGATGTCTCGGTCGGCCACGGGGCCATCCTGCACGGCTGCACCATCCGTGACCGGGTGCTCGTCGGGATGGGTGCCGTCGTCCTGAACGGCGCGGTGGTCGGAGAGGGATCCATCATCGGCGCCGGCGCCGTGGTGACCGAAGGAAAGGAGATCCCGCCGCACTCGCTGGTCCTCGGCGTGCCCGGCAAAGTGGTCAGGGAGACGACGCCCGAGCAGCAGGAGGGCATCCTCCACAACGCGCGTGAATACGCCAAACTTGCAGGGAGGTACCGAAATGGCTGACGTCGTGGTCATCGGCGCCGGGGTTGCCGGCATCCAGGCAGCGCTCGACCTTGCCGACCATAACATCCACGTGCATCTCATCGAACGCGAACCGACCATCGGCGGCCATATGGCCCAGCTCGACAAGACGTTCCCCACGAACGACTGCTCGATGTGCATCCTCTCTCCGAAGATGGTTGAGGTGGCCCGGCACCCGAATGTCACCATCCACACCTGCTCCGAGGTCGAGTCGGTCGAGGGAGAGGTGGGGGACTTCCGCGTCCGGGTCAAAAAGCACCCCCGGTACATCATCGAGGACGAGTGCAACGGGTGCGGGGACTGCATTCAGATCTGCCCGGTTGAGGTCTACAACCGGTTCGACGCCGGCATTGGGGTCCGGAAAGCGATCTACAAGCCCCACGCGCAGGCGGTGCCCGACATCGTCGTCAAAGACCAGGAGCACTGCATCGAGTGCGGACTCTGCTACGACGTCTGCGGAAAAGAGGCAATCCTCCGCGAGGACGAGGAGCACCGGGTCGAGATAGAGGCGGCGAGCATCGTCGTCGCGACCGGTTATGCGACGTTCGACGCCAAAAACAAGGCGCAACTCCGCTACCTCGTCATCCCCGACGTCATCACGAGCCTCGAGTTCGAGCGGATGATCAACGCAAGCGGTCCCACGGGCGGCAAACTGAAACGCCTCTCGAACGGTAAGGCGCCCCGGAGCATAGCGTTCGTCCAGTGCGTCGGCTCCCGCGACATCTCCGTCGGCCGTCCCTACTGCTCCGGGGTCTGCTGCATGTACGCGATGAAGAACGCCATGCTCATCCGGGAGAAGAACCCCGATACCGAGGTCACTGTCTTCTATAACGACATCCGGGCATACGGCAAGGGTTACGAGGAGTACTACGAGCGGGCGAGGGGTCTCGGGGTCCGGTTCGTCCGCGGGTTCCCGGGCGAGGTGCTCGAGGAGAACGATCACCTGATGATGGTCGCGGAGAACACGGAGACCGGCGAGGTGGAGACGTTCCACCCGGACCTGGTGGTGCTCTCCGTCGGGCTCGAAGCGGCCGGAGGAGCGGAGGGAGTCGGCCGGATGCTCGGTCTCCCGCAGGAAGAGTCCGGGTTCTTCGCGGTTGCCGACCAGAAGACCGGCCCCGTGCTCACGGTGAGGCCCGGCATCTACGTGGCGGGAACTGCCACCGCGCCGAGGGACATCCCCGACTCGGTCGCCATGGGCGGGGCGGCGGCGATGCGGGCGTATCTCGACGCGATCAGGGCGGGATGAGCATGCCGGAGAGGGAAGAGCCCTACACCATCGCGTGGGATGCAGAGACCGAATGCATCGTCTATATCGATCAGACCCTTCTGCCCGGCCGTTACGAGCAGATGCGGTGCGCAACCGTCGACGACCTCGCCCGGGCGATCGGGAGGCTTGAGATCCGGGGAGCACCGGCGCTCGGGATCGCCGGCGCGATGGGCGTGGCGCTCGCGGCCGCCCGGAGCAGCGAGACGGATCTTGAGCGGTTCTCGGGCGAGATCGGCCGGGCCGCAGATCTCCTCAGGAGCACCCGCCCGACCGCGGTGAACCTTGCCTGGGGGATCGAACGCGTGCAGCGGAAGGTGGCGATGGCCGCATCGGTCGCGGAGGCTAAGGCCCTGGCAGTCGCCGAGGCGAACGCCGTCGCCGAAGAGGACGAACTGACCTGCCGGAGGCTCGGCGCGTTCGGCGAAGAGCTCTTCCCGGAGAGGTGCACGGTGCTCACCCACTGCAACGCGGGAGCGCTTGCCTGCCGCTGCTGGGGAACGGCGCTCGGGGTGATCCGGTCGGCAGTTGCGGCAGGAAAGAGCGTGCGGGTGATTGCCTGCGAGACCCGGCCGCTGAACCAGGGGTCCCGGCTCACCTGCTGGGAACTCGCCCGGGATGGGATCGACGTGACCCTCATCCCCGACTCTTCGGCGGCATACCTGATGCGGAGGGGGGAGATCGACCTCGTCATCGTCGGCGCGGACCGGATCACAAAGGATGCGGTCTTCAACAAGATCGGAACCTATATGCACGCCGTTGCCGCTCATCACCATAAGATCCCGTTCTACGTTGCGGCGCCGGTCTCCACGTTCGACCTTGCCCGGACGGAGGAGGAGATCACCGTCGAAGAGCGCGACCGCTCCGAACTCGCTTACTGCGGCGATCGAATGCTCGTGCCCGACGACGTGAAGGTGCTCAACTACGCCTTCGACGCCACCCCGCTCGACCTCGTCGACGCCATCGTCACCGAGATCGGGGTTCTCCGGCCGCCGTACGCCGAATCCTTCCGGCTTGTCAAAGAGCGGGGGACCAGACCATGAGTTTCTTCGATTCCGGGATCTGGGTCCAGTTGATGACCATCATCGGGGAGTTTACGTTCTTCCTCATCCTCGGGATGCTGCTTGCCGCGGTAGCCCTCGCAATCATCGCCGCCGCCTCGATCACAAGGGGGAAGTTCTACTTACCAAGGATTCTGATACCCGGCATGGTCCTCCTGGAGGGGCTCGTGAAGGCGTTCTGCAAGCTCCTCGGACTGGACGACAAGGACCTCGTCACGTTCTTCATCACGCTTCGAAACACCATGAACACACAGGCCTTCTCCGAGACTCCTGTGGAGCAGCGGGCGATCTTCCTGCCCCAGTGCCTGCGGTCGGCGCAGTGTCCGGCGAACCTGACGCCGGAAGGCCTCAAATGCCGCAACTGCGGCCGCTGTTCGGTCGGGGAGAACACGGTGTGGCTTGAGAAACTTGGATACCGCGTCTTCATCGTCCCGGGCTCGACGTTCATAAAGCGGATGGTTAAGAAATACCATCCGCAGGCGATCATCGGCGTCGGGTGCCTCATGGAGGTAAAAGACGGGATCGATATGTCCGATCGGATAGGGATCATCGCTATCGGTGTCGTGAACGTAAAAGACGGGTGCGTGGAGACGATAGCGGACTGGACCGCGGTGAGGGATGCCGCCCTGCTCGGCATCAGATCCCCGTCAGGTGCCGTAGACTTTCACGGCCCTGCCGAATAGGCGCTCGCTCGTGACCTTACCGTAGACGAAGATCGTCTCGGTGCTGTTCACATCGCCGACGCTGACACCCGGCCGGAGGGTGATGTTTCCCCCCGCCTGAATTGAATGGAGGCATGCGTTGTCGCAGATGGTGGCGGTCTCCAGGACCCGGAGCGGCCCTTTTATCCGGACATCGTGTCCGACGACGATGCTCCTGGCCTCGATGGAACCGCCGACCGTTGAACCCGGCCCGAGTTCGAGGCGGCCGGCAACTATTACATTGCCCCAGATGTGCGTCTCCGGAGGGGTGATGAAATTTCCATCTATCTTCACGTTTCCGTCAAAAAAGGAACCTTTCGGTGCTATGTATGTGTCCCCGTGCCGGTAAACTTTCATGAAGATCTCCTGGATAACAACTCGGCCCGTAACCAGATAAAATTATCAGTGGGTATTCCGAACGTCGGGAGGCCGTACCGGGCGGTTGTCCCGGTCGATGAGGACGATGCGGTAAAACCGGGCTCTCTAATATGGGCGTTCAAGTGCTCGAGGATCTTCGCTTGTCATATCACCGCGGCAACCGCAAAGACCGCAAGCGCGGCGAACATGCCTGCCCGCAGGATCGATGTCGCCCGGGACTCCCGGACACAGCCCGGCGTCGTGCATCTAAGACCCCGGGAGGCCCCGAAGAGGATGACGAGATCCACGACCGCGATGCCGGCGAGGTAGAAGGGGCCCCACCAGCCGCCGAAGGGGAGGATGCTCACGAGCACGGCAGCGCAGGCACAGGCGAACGCGAACACTCCCGTCTTCCGGACGCCGACGATCATGGGAAGGGTGCGTGCGCCCCCCGCAGCATCGCCGTCCACGTCCTCTGCGTCCTTCAAGACCTCCCGCGCGATGGTCGCAAGGAACGTGATCGCCGCAAGCGAAAGGTTCTGGACGAGCCCCTCTACCCCCGCAAACGCGCCGCCGAAGAGGAAGACGCTCGCGGTCAGGTAGGCGACGGCCACGTTGCCGAGGACCGGGGTCCGCTTCAGCCGGACGGCATACGCGACCAGGACCACCGCGTTGATGAGGGCGATCGCAAAGCAGAGCGCCGTCGTCAGGGTGGCGACGAGAAGCCCGCCGGCAAAGAGCGCCACAGTGTACGCCTTTGCACCGGCAAGGCCGATCTCTCCTGCCGGTATGGGTCTTTTGGGCCGGTTGATCCGGTCGATCTCGACATCGAAAACGTCGTTGATCACGTTCCCGCCGGCGGTGATGAGCGCGACGACCACGGCCAGCAGGAGCGACGGCGGCGTGAGCGTCCCGGTGGCGATAAGGTATCCGATGAGCGCGGTAAGGCCGGCAACAACGGCATTGTGCGGGCGGGTAATCGTGATAAAGGCGGAAGCGCTCATTCTCGATGAGTTAGGTTCTCGGGCGGAAGATAAATAACCAGAGGTCCCGGGAAGCGGTATTCGGAAAAACGACGGGCTTGGGGGGATTCGAACCCCCGACATTCAGCTTAGGAGGCTGACGCCATATCCTGGCTAGGCCACAAGCCCATACACTGGAGTAAAAATATTACTCATGAGAAGGTATAAGGGTATCGAGCATCCACCTTTTCCGGAAGCATGGATGTTGTTGAGGTTACTGAGGGGAAAACCCGGTTTTTTGTGCCCAGGCAGGATCCTCATCTCCAGTTCCCGCCGGGAAGCGGCCCGGTCTTTTACAACTCGCGCATGGAGTTGAACAGGGATACCACCGTCCTCCTGCTCTCCGTCCTGCGCCCGGAGAGTTATCTCGACGCCATGGGGGCGTCCGGCGTCCGGGGGCTTCGAGTGGCACATGAAGTCGGGATTCCGGTGACGATCAACGACTGGAACACGAAGGCGGTCGATCTGATCCGGCAAAACGTGGAGGCGCTGGATCTTGCCGCCGAGGTGACCCACGGGGACGCGAACGTGCTGATGAGCGGAAGGAAGTTCGATGCCGTCGACCTCGACCCTTTCGGGACACCGGCACCGTTCGTCGATTCCGCGGCCCGGAGCGCCGGAAACTACCTCTTCGTCACCGCCACCGACACCGCCCCGCTCTGCGGGGCGCACCTCAAGGCCGGTATGCGCCGCTACTTCTCCCGGCCCCGGAACACCGAGTACCATGCCGAGGTCGGTCTCCGGACGCTGATGGGGTTTGTGGTGCGCGAGGTGATCAAGTACGACCGCGGGGTGGAACCCCTCTTCTGCTACGCGCACGAGCACTTCCACCGCCTGCACCTGAGGCTCCGGTACGGGGCGGCGGCGGCCGACCGGGCGCTTGCGCGGCTTGGCTACGTGATGCAGTGCCCTCACTGCCTCTACAGAACGGAGCAGGCCGGGATGCTCCCCGAACCGGAGGGGTGCCCGCTCTGCGGCGCAGACCTCGTGCCGGTCGGCCCTCTCTGGACGGGGGGGATAAACGACGACGGGACGCTTGCCGCGATGCAGGAGGGCCTGGCGTCGGTCACGGCCGGAACCGGGGCGCGGATCGGGCGGCTGCTCGCGACCTGCCGGCAGGAACTCGACACCTCGAGCCACTACGACTACCACGTCATCGCAAAACGCCTGCGGGTCTCCCCCGGCGGGATCGAAACCGTCATCGAGCGGCTTGTAGCCCTCGGCTACCGGGCGAGCCGTGCGCACTACTCGGGAACGGCGATAAAGACCGATGCGCCTCTCCCTGTCCTTGAAAAAGCGGTCAGCGGCGGGTGACGACGGTGAGGACGTCCCCGTCCGCGAGTTTGTGGGTGAGGCCGACGCGCTGAGCGTCGTGCTTGGCCGATTCGCCCCAGACTTTTGCGTACCGGAACTTGTCGGCGAAGTCCCGGTGGAGGCGGTTGCAGACGTCCTCGACCGTCGCCGGGCTCCGGATGATCAGCGGTTCGTCCATATCCGCGGGACCGCCGACCGGCTTTAAGTAGACCCGCATGAACCCCAGGTTCTCGAAGATGGCGTCCTTGAGATCTTCGATGCGGTGGCCGCTGTGCGCCGAGACCATGATGGGGGGCTCGCCGAACCGTTCGGCCAGTTCTTTCTCTATCTCCGCACCAGTCTTTTCGTCCACAAGGTCGACCTTGTTGACCGCGATGAACGCAGGGACGTAGACCCGGTTGCCGATCATCGCGTCGATGAAGTCGTCCTGGGTGACTCCTTCGCGAATCAGAACGTCCGCGTTGACGATCTTGTTCTCCGCGAGGATCGAGCGGATCTCCTCGACATCGAGATCGACGGCACCGACGGTGTTCAGCCTGATTCCGCCGCAGCCGGCCTTCTTTATGGTAATATCGGGTTTTTCCCGGTTGATCCGGATGCCGGCGTCGTAGAGCTCGCGGAGAAGGACGTCCGTATGCTTCTCGTTGAAGACGTCGACGAGAACGAGGATCAGATCGGCGCTCCGCACGACGGCGATCACCTCTTTCCCGCGGCCCTTGCCCATGGCGGCCCCGGCGATCAGGCCGGGGATATCCAGAATCTGGATCTTCGCGCCCCGGTGTTCCATCGAGCCCGGGATCACGGAGACGGTCGTGAAGGCATAGGACGCCGTCTCGCTTAAATCCGAGCCGGTGACCCTGTTGAGCAGCGTACTCTTTCCGACGGACGGGAAACCGACCAGGACGACGGTGGCGTCTCCCGACTTCTTCACGGAGTAGCCCTCGCCTCCTCCCGCAGAGGCCATGGCCCGGGCTACCGCTTCGTCACGGATTTTCGCGAGTTTCGCCTTGAGGCGGCCGATGTGCTTGGAGGTCGCCTTGTTGTACGGTGTTTTTTTGAGTTCGTCCTCTATTTCCCGTATCTGCTCTTCGACACTGCTCATTGCTGCCTGTACATGTTTGATGGGAAGCTACTTATTGGTGTCTGTGATGAAAATCAGGAAGCCAGGGGAAAAATCCTGCCCGTATAACGTTCCGATTGCGTTGTTGCCGGCAGGACCGGGTACGGCGGAGCGCGAGACAGGTTTAAATATGATAAAAGCCAATAATTTAGAGCACGTTGGTGCAATGCGCTGCTATAGTGTAGACCGGCCAATCATGTAGGACTCTCACTCCTACGACTGGGGTTCGAATCCCCATAGCAGCATACTGTTCTTGTCTGATTCCCGCAACGCAGTCGAGATGCCTCATGGATCATTCCCCCGACCGAGCCCAAAAATCCCAGAAATATCTTGGTGATAAGGGCCTTATCGTCCTGATTGCACTGCTCTCCGCCTTCGTCCCGCTCTCGACCGATCTCTACCTCCCCGCCCTTCCCGGCATGGGAGACTACTTCGGCGTCTCCGCCGCCCTCACCAACCTGACCCTGATCCTCTTCTTTCTCTTCTTCAGTCTCGGGCTGCTCTTCTGGGGGCCGCTCTCTGATCGGTACGGGCGACGGCCCGTTCTCCTGGTCGGACTTACCCTTTACATCGCCGCAAGCGCCGCATGCGCCGCATCGTGGGATATCCCGGTCCTGATCTTCTTCCGCATCCTCCAGGCCGTAGGGGGCAGCGCCGCCTCCGCGGTCGCGATGGCGATGGTCAAAGACGTCTACGACGGGCGAAAGAGGGAGTCGGTGCTCGCGCTCGTCCAGTCCATGGTCGTCATCTCGCCCGCCGTCGCCCCGGTTCTCGGGGCGTTCATGCTTCCCTATACCTCGTGGCGGGGCCTCTTTGCGACGCTCGCCCTCATCGGCATCGTCTCGATGGCCGGCGGCCTCCTCCTCGAAGAGACCGTGCCCTCGCGGTATGCCGGCACCTTGACGCAGTCCGTCCGCAGGCTCGGGGCCGTGCTTAAAAACCCCGGTTTTGCCTCGCTTCTCATCGTATTCTCGCTCGTGAGCACCGCTTCCTTAGCGTTCGTCTCCGCGTCTTCGTATATCTACCAGGACGGGTTCGGCCTCTCGGAGCAGTGGTACAGTTTCTACTTCGCCCTCAATGCCGTCGCCCTGATATCGGGCCCGTTCTTCTACCTCTGGCTCTCCCGGCACTTCGGCCGCAGGTCGATCGTCGGAGCCGGGTTTGCCGTCATGATTGCCGCAGGCGCACTTGTCTGCCTCTTCGGGGGCCTTGGCCCCCTGGTCCTTGCCCTTGCCCTCTTCCCGGCCTCCCTGATGGCAAGCTGCGTGCGACCAGGAGGTGCGTTCCTGATGCTCGACCAGCAGAAGGAGGACACCGGGTCCGCATCCGCCCTGATCAACTGCTCAAGCCTCGTCTTCGGCAGCGCCGGGATGATCCTGGTCTTCCTCGACGGGAGCAACCTCGTCTTCAGCCTCGGGGCGATCAACGTGGCGGCCGGGGTCGCGTGTCTTCTGGGGTGGACGGCGATCGGGAGGCGGGGGCTGGTGAGGTTCTGAGGAGGCCCTTCCTGCGACGGGAGGATCTAAATACATGCACATACACACACAGGTATGGGAACCAGGACAATCAGTATCAGTGACGACGCATACGAGAGGCTTTCACGGCTAAAAGGGCCCTCGAATATGAGCTTTTCCGAAGTGATCCTGAAGTACACCCCGCCGAAGAAGAAACTCTCGGAGATCCTCAAAGAATTCGGGCCAAACCCCGCGCTGGCCGCCTCAGTCGCGGAAGCCTCGCGCGAGATGAGAAAATCTTCGATGCGAGAGGTCGACTTCGATGCCGACGCTTGACACGTCCCTGCTCGTCGACCTGATCCGGCACGACCCGGAGGCGATGAGAACACTCGAGGCGATGGAGCAGGAAGGGCTGCCCCTTGCAACCACGGCGATCAACGCCCTCGAACTCTACCGCGGAGCGTTCCTCTCGGCATCGATGCAGGAGAACCTCCGGGAAGTCGAAGCGATCATACGGGCGCTGATCGAACTCCCGATCACCGACGAGACCTCGATTGCACGGAAAGCGATATCATCGCGGGGCGACCCGGGTATGGGACGGTCCGGGGAAGCAACAACGGCATTCTAACGCCATAAAAACTCTTTCCGGCGATTTATCATGTTAAATCGATGCAAATTCTATAAAAAGGGTGTGAAACCCACGCTGTAAGGTACATTCTTACTTATTGGTTTGAACTTCCAGGAGACGGTTCACCTGTCAGAGAACACAAACCACAGAAACATAGAGATGCTCGAAGAGGCGTCCACAACATGAGGAGACAATCATGGCAAAGAGAATGCTGAGCGAATTTGAATCGTACAATCTCCTGAAACAGTACGGCGTACCGGTCCCCGATCATGCAATCGTCCAGACCGCTGCCGAGGCGGCCAAAGCGGCGGAGAAGATCGGTTTTCCGGTCGTCATGAAGATCCACTCGCCCCAGATCGTCCATAAGAGCGACGCGGGCGGCGTGATCGTCAGTATCTCGTCAAAACAGGCCGCTGAGGAGGCGTTCGACAAGATTGTCGGGAATGCGCGGGCATATAACCCCGAAGCCGAGATCAAAGGCGTCATCGTCGAGCAGCAGGCGGCGCCGGGGCTCGAGCTGATCATCGGCGGGAAGACCGACCCGGCGTTCGGCAAGGTGCTCACCTTCGGTATTGGGGGCACGCTCGTCGAATTGATGAAGGACGTCACCCTGCGGATCCTCCCGGTCTCCGAGGAGGCGGTCCGGGAGATGGTCCAAGAGATCCACGGCTACCCCATGATCCAGGGCTACCGGGGGATGAAGCCGAGAGACGAAGAGACCCTCATGAAAGTCATGTGGGCCATCAACTGCTTTTTTGCCGAGAATACCAACGTCGTGGAGTTCGACATCAACCCGGTCAGGCTGTATGAGTCCGGGGCCTGCATCGTCGACGCCCGGATCTTCGTCGACGACGAAGCGGTCGAAAAGACGGTGAAGGAGCGGCCGTTCGTACCGATCGAGTACTTCACGCCCCGGTCGATAGCAGTCATCGGCGCGTCGTCTGAACCCAGGAAGATGGGCTACGCCGTGATGCACAACCTCCTCCACTTCCCGGGGCAACTCTACCCGGTGAACAACAAGCGCTCCGAGATCCAGGGGCTCAAAGCGTATGCCTCCATCCTTGACATCCCGAGCCCCGTCGATATGGCGGTCATCACCGTCCCGGCAAACCACGTGCCGGGCGTGATCGAGGAGTGCGGGCAGAAGGGAGTCGCGATGGCGGTCATCATCACGGCCGGCTTTCGGGAGACGGGAGAGGGAGGAAAGGCGCTCGAGGACCGGGTCCTCGAGATCGCAAAGGGCTACGGCACGCGGATCGTGGGCCCGAACTGCCTCGGGATGATCATTCCCCCGAAGGGCATCGACACCACCTACGTCCACGAATCGCCCAAACCCGGCAACATCGCCTTCATCTCCCAGAGCGGCGCCATCATCAACACGGTCGTCGACTGGAGCATCGCACAGGACATCGGGTTCTCCGCCGTCGTCTCGGTAGGGAATCAGGCGGACCTCAACTTCATCGATTACCTCAGGTTCGTGGAGCGCGACCAAAAGACCAAAGGCATCATCCTCTACATCGAGGAGATCCAGGACGGCAGGACCTTCATGAAGGTGGTCAGCGAGGTCTCGAAGTCCAAGCCCGTCGTGGCGATCAAGTCCGGTTCCTCAGCGAGAGGCCAGCAGGCGGCCTCGTCCCACACGGGTTCGCTCTCAGGGTCGTACGACGTTTACATGGAAGCCTTCCGCGAGTCCGGCGTGATCCCCGTCCACACCCTGACCGGCGCGTTCCAGGTCGCGGAGATGCTGGCGCTCCCGAAAGGCTACCCCCGCGGCAAGCGGGCGGTCGTGATCACGAACGCTGGCGGATTCTCCGTACTCTCCTCCGACTACGCCGAACGCTACGGCATCGACCTGATCGGCCTGCCGCCGAAGGTCCTCGGGGAACTCAACGATCTCCTGCCCGATTTCTGGAACAAGGGCAATCCGATCGACCTCCTCGGCGACGCCAACGAAAAGCGGTTCGAGCAGGTCTTCAGCGTGCTCGCCGAACACCAGGACTGCTGGGACATCGCGTTCGTGGTCGGATTCCCGAACCTCGTCATCGGCTCAGAGCAGCTGGCAAACCAGATCATCCGGTTCTCGGAGAAGACCGGGAACATGATCGTCGGGACGCTGCTCGGCGGCGACTCCATGGAGCGGGGCCGCAAGATCCTCAAGGAGAACGGCATCCCGATCTTCGAGGAACTCGACTTCACCTTCCGGGTGGTGGGAAGAATTCTCTGGCAGAAGTTCAGGTAAGGCCTCTCCCGAAACGATCACCCTTTTTGATTCGTCCCGCCGCCTTTATTCCGGAACGGTCAGTTTATACCGCCCCCGGGCATTCGCATGCCGTCCTTGTGCCAGACCACCAGAAACGACGAGAGGACGGCGAGCGTGTAGCAGGCCCAGAAGAGCGGGATTGCCGTGCCGGAATCCGGCCCTCCCGCGACGAACCGCACGACACCGATAGCCATCGATACCAGGACGGCCGCAATCACGAGAAGGACCGGCGCTATCCTGACCCGGGACCGGCCGGAGGACCGCAGAACCACTTTCGGTGTCACGACGAACGGCAGGCGCTTCCCGGAGACGGCATACCAGATTGCCCGGGCGTATACAAAAGCGAGCGTGTTGAAGATAGCCTGCGAGAAAGCGAGGTCGCGCAGGGAGTACTGCCGCTCGCGGATGCTGATGATGACCTGGATCGCGATCACCACCGCAAGCACCACGGCAAAGACCGGAGGGAGCCATACGGGGAGGATAGGGATACCGAAGATCAACGTGGCGACGGGGAGGAGGAAGAGCGCCAGGTTCACCCCTCCGAGCAGATAGATGGAGACGGTCACGAGGAACTCGAGCCAGTGCAGCGCGGTCATGCTTCCGGGCTGCACCACGAACTGCCGGAGGATGGTCCCGAGGAGCTGGGTGTTCCCGTATGCCCAGCGGAACTGCTGCGTGAAGTACGCAGCGAGGTTCGGCGGCGCGATGCCCTCCGCGTATACGGCGTCGAGGAAGATCCCCCGGCATCCCCGGAGATGAAACGTGAAAGAAGTGGCGATGTCTTCGGCGATGCACGCCTCGTCCATCCCTCCGATGGCAGCAAGGTGACTCACCCGGAAGATGCAGTTCGAGCCGGTCAGCATGGCGGTACGGTTGACGCAGAGCCCCCTGCAGACGTGCTTGTTATAGATATGCTGCTGGTAGGAGAACGTGACGCTTATCGGGTCGTGGGGTTCCGAGCGGAAGAACTGGGGGGTCTGGACGAAAGATACGGTGGGGTCGGCCTCAAGGATCGGAATGAGATCGGCGAGGATCGACGGCTTCACCCTCTGGTCGGCGTCGATGACCAGGAGGTACGGCGTATCGCCGTCGAGAAGCGGGAGGGCATGGTTGATCGCTCCCGCCTTGAAACCGCTCCTGTGGTTGCGGTGGAGGTAACGGAGGTTATACCGGCGGGAGATATCCTGCATCGACGCACGTTTTCGTGTGTCCGTGGAGTCGTCCAGGAGGAAGATACAGACATCCCGGTAGGAGATCGCCGTGCATGCCCGGACGCAGGACTCGACCACGCCGGGCTCCTCGTTGTAGACGGGGATGAAGACTGCGACACGGCAGGACGACGCGCCCGTCTCCTGCGGTGCAATGGGACGTTCCGCATATGCATAGAGCGACCGCAGGAGGTGATCGGCGTAGCTCACGAACTGGATCACCCCGAACGCGGTTACGCCGACCAGGAAGAGGGAGAGGACTCTCGCAAAAAGACTCCACCCGGCACCGGTGAGTATGAGGGACAGGTCCCGGAGGAGGACGAACGTGAGCAGCACCATGAGCGTGGCGGTAAAGAGTGAGATACGTGCTGCAGTCTTCATGGAGGTCCACCGCCGTCTTGATGGTATCGTGCAGGGATGCCTCGTGGTTGTAAGGTCTCCGTAAGCCGGCCCGGGTGCAACGGCATGTGCGAGGCAGTTCGGATACCATCCATCATACCGACTTACTTAAAGGTTACGGACATGCCGGCGCCGCAGCCCTCTGGAATTCCAGAACGGCCTATGCTGATATTCCTCATCTGCTGAGAGTAACCGCCTTTAATCCCCTCAAGGTGCCTTGCATGCGGGCATGATCGGATCGGCCCGAATCCGGGCATCCGGACGGCTCACGGCGGCTGAAGGTGCAACGGAGGCAGTATGCCGCACGGCCGCCGGCCACCGACACTATGAAATAGATCGCTTTCCTCTCTGACGAGTGATACCTATGGCTGTACAGAAGATGGCAACCGCACCGTTGAAGAAGTATGAACTGCCGCCCCTGCCCTATGCGCCGGATGCTCTCGAGCCGCATATCTCAAAGGAGCAGCTCTCCCTGCATCACGACAAGCACCACCAGGGTTACGTGACCGGGGCGAACGCCGATCTTGAGAAACTGGAGAAGGCGCGGCAGGAAGGCACCGAAGTCGATATGAAAGCGCTGTTGAAGGAACTCTCGTTCAACATCGGCGGCCACGTCCTGCACGACCTCTTCTGGCCGACCATGGCGCCGGCCGGGAAGGGCGGCGGCGGGACTCCGGGCGGCGCCCTTGCGGATCGGATCGACCAGGAATGGGGTTCCTTCGACCGGTTCAAGGCCGAGTTCACGAAAGCTGCTTCAAGCGTCGAGGGATCCGGGTGGGCAGCACTCGCGTACTGCACCATGACGAACCGCCCCATGATCATGCAGATCGAGAAGCACAACAATCACGTCTACCCCACGTTCCGGATCCTGATGGTGCTCGATATGTGGGAGCACGCCTATTATGTCGACCGCAGGAACAACAAGGGTCAGTTCATCGACGCGTTCTGGAACGTCGTGAACTGGGACATGGTGAACAAACGGCTTGAAAACCTTTAACCCTCTCTTTTTCACCCGTGAAGAGGCGGAGAATGAGCGCATCCCGGTGCAGGACAGAAAACACCGCCTCCGGCTGATTTTCGACGCTCTCCGCCTTCCGAAGGCCCGGGGATGTGTAACCGCCGCCTCAGGCAGGAACCGGTAGCCGCCAGGGCCCGTCGACCCCGCAGGCGCCGTGTGAATCTCCCCATCCAAACCATTAAGTAGTCGCCGCAAGAGGATTACCCCGCGACGTTATCAGGAAGGGGGGAAGTAATGGATCGACACCGCTGGTGCAACACTCTTAGTCTCAACTGCGCTTACTCTCCCGGGAGAGAGTTGACCCCGTGTTCTCACATGCACGGAGGGGCCTGCCCCAGGCCATACCACCCTCCGGGCAGGCTGCATGCGTATCCGGGCGGCGCAGGGATCAGCCATGCTCGATAGAGCCTTCCCCGAGCCGGACCAGGATGTGATCCGGGACGCGATCACTGAGGGGGTCATCCACCGGCTGCTGCACGAAGAGGACCCGCGGTTCCGGAACTTCCAGATCTGCAACGCATGCGGTTCCTGCACGCCGTATTGCCCGGCACGAATCAACGATCCCGGAGCGAACGGGGACCCGGGCTACCTTGCACGGAAGGTGACCGCGGCACTCCAGGCAGGCAGGCGCCCGGAGCTCAACCTCTCAGACTGCGTCCAGTGTTACTCCTGCGAAACCGCCTGCCCGCGATCCGTCAGCATCGGCGGCATCATCAATGCCGTATACGAAACAGAACACCTGCAGCCGATCTTTCGAAAGATGCTTCTCGACCGGGGGGGCCTCCCCCCTCAGGCGTTTCTCCCGGTCTACGTCAGCAGGGGCAGGTTCAGGAAGTTCGTCGCAAAAGCCGTCCGGTACCCGTATCCGGTGGATAGCAGGGCAATCGACGAGGTCCGGAGGCTGCTGCTCCACCCCCTCAAGGCATCGGTCTTCTCCCCGCCCGGACATCCCGCGCAGAAACGCCCGCTCACCCGTCCGGACCAGGTCTTCCACCTCAACTCCTGTTGTGCCTTCAACTACCCCGGAACAGACCTCTCGCAGAAAAAGATCCTTACCGCGCTCGGCGTCCGGTATAAGACCTCGAGTTCGCAGACCTGCTGCGGGGGTGCCCCGCACTACATGGGCGGCGCCGGCTTTGCGGACCGGCTGCTCCTCACCGCCCGGAACCTCAGTGTCATCCGGGACACGGTCGACCCGGGCGGCGACGTCCCCGTCACCGGGATCTGCCCGACCTGCAGCGACTCGTATACGGCCGCACTGGAACTGCTCTCCGGGAGCGCCAACAGGGCGGTGGTGAACGAGGCGCTGGGCCGGATCGGGCGGGAGGTGAGCGACCCGGGAACGTTTTCAGTGGCAAACGTCCTCGATCTCTACCCCCTCTACCTCGACGAATTGAGAAGGCTCGTCGAGACGCGGCTCTCGGGGCTGCGCGTCGGGGTGCATGTCAGCTGCCATTACCGGAAGATGAACGGCACCCTCGCCATCCCGCCGGGGCTGCAGAACCTCGCGGCGGTTACCGGGCGAGGGTCACAAGAAGTGTGATGGAGCAGTATTGTTGCGGCGGGGTCAAGAACCTCTTCGATCGGCACCAGAGGGGCCGGCCCCTGGAACTTTCACGGCTGAACCGGCTCGTTCATCAGGACTTTATGCAGCACCGCCTGGACATGATGGTCGTCGACTGCCCGGGGTGCGAACTGGTGTACGACCACATGGGGGTGCCGGTGCTTCATATAACCGAGCTCCTGGCGCTCGCGATGGGCGCCGATCCCCGCGAGACGGTTTACATCCAGGGCCATATGACGTCGCTCTCACCGCCACTTCGCCGGATAGGACTTCTTTAGGGATCTGCAGACCCGGACCCCCGGTTGAGACGCAAGGGTGTGCGCTCCCCTCCACGGCGAGGGAGGAGCAGCGGGTGTGAGAGGCCGTGATACAAAAGGCCGGGAACGGCCTTTTGCATGCCCATGGACGTGTTTGCGTAGCCGGGGAAACTGCAGGCAATCCGGCTGAGGCCGGGCCTTTCACCGCAAATCACTTATTACCAGGGATATGATTTGTTTATATAATTTTTACAAGATAATAACCTCAAGGGGGCAAGATACTCATATGTGTAGAGTGGATTCGAGATCTACCCGATTAAGAGAGACTTTTCATATCCTTGACGAGCCCGGCGTAGGCACCCTCGTGCTCGACCGGGATATGCAGGTGACCTGGGCAAACACCTACGCCATGGATATCCTCTCGGCACGCGAGGAGGACGTCCTGGGGTTCGATGCCGGCCAGGTTCTCGATATACACCTGGTGCCGCTTCTTCAGGAGGGAGAAGAGGCCGGGCGGCTCCTCGCCACGGTGCGCGACGGGTGCGAGACACCCGGTCTCGACCTCCAGGTGCAGAACCCCCGGGGAGAAGAACGGCGGATCGTCTACTCCAGCAGGAAGATAAAGCAGGAACCGTTCGCGGGGATGTGGGTGCTCTGCATGCGGGACGTCACCGAACGGAAACCGACGGACGAAGGGCTGCTCTCCTCGAACAGGCAACTCCTGATCCTCAACCAGATCATGGGAGTATCCGCGTCGTCCCTCTCGCTCGACGAACTGCTTGAAACGTCACTCTCAAAGACCCTGGAGCTGCTCGATTTCGACCTGGGACTGACCTACCTCTTAAATCCGGAGCGGACACTGGCGCTCACGCGCTACCACCACGCCGTCCCGAAGACCTACCTCGCCCGCAACAGGGCCATCAAAGTCCATCACTGGCCCTGGAATTTCGTCTTCATAGCCGGGCAGCCGCGTTATCTCGAACTGCGAGGCGAGGGAGGGACGATCGAGGAAGAGATCCTTTCATCGCTCGGGGTCTGTGCCCTCGCCTGCATCCCGATCCTCGCGGAGTCGGTCGTGGTCGGTGCGCTCTTTCTCGGGAGCAGGAAGAGGGAAGGAATCCGGGACGAGGAACGCCGCCTTCTCGAGGCGATCGGGAGGGAGATCGGCTCAGGCGTCCTCCGGAGCATGCTCCACAAGCGGCTGGAGGCAGCCCACCGCGAGACGAACCTCTACCTGGACGTCATGACCCACGACATCAAAAACGCGGAGAACGTCGCGAACCTCTACTGCGACCTCCTGCTTGATGTGCTGGAGGGAGACGTCGCGCAGTATGCAAGGAAACTCAAGGAAAGTGTCCGCAAAAGCACCGGCATCCTCCAGAACGTCTCGACCATCCGCCGCATTCACCAGGAGCCCCCCGACCTTAAACCGGTTCACCTCAGCCCCGTGATCAGGGCGTCGCTCGCCCGTGCCCCGGAGACCGGCATCTCTTTCGAGGATACGTCGGCGGAGGTCTGGGCCGACGACCTGCTCCCTGAGGTCTTTGCGAACCTCATCGGGAACGCCGTCAAGTTCGGCGGCCCGGGCGCCGGGATCGCGATCCGGGTGGAGGACTATCCCGAAGAGGACCACACGGTGGTGGTGACCGTGGAGGATACCGGCCCCGGCATCCCCGACGAGATGAAAGAGGCAATCTTCCACCGCTTCAGCCGGGGCAGGAACGGGGGGTGCGGGGAAGGGCTCGGTCTCTACATCGTCGGGATGCTCATCGAGCGTTACGGCGGCCGGATCTGGGTTGAGGACCGGGTGGAGGGGAGACCTGACCTCGGGGCAGCTTTCCGGTTCACGCTGCGCGAAGTGGTGCATGGCGGAGCCGACGGGTATGAGGACTGATCTCCTCACACCCGGGGGTTTCACGCCGCAGCCGCTGCAGCCTGTCTGACGATGAGCTCTGCCGAATACCGGCGGGCCCAGACATACCCGAGCATCGCGCCGATCGCGTTCCCTGCGGCAACCCCCCACCAGACGCCGGAGAGGCCGAGACCGAGTTCGATTGCAAATACCCGGACCAGGAAGATCGAGAGAACGACGTTCTGCAGGACAGTGATCGTAAGAGAGCGTGCGCCAAGCCCCGTCCCCTGGAAGAACGACGCCGAGAAGAGCCCGAACCCGACCATGGGGTAGACGAGGCTCATGACCCGGAGGTACGTCGTCAACTCCGGGGCGATCCCGGCGGCGTCGCCCGATGCCGTGAAGATTGCGGCAATCCGGGGAGCAAAGGCGAACGTGGCGGCAGCAAGGCCGAGACCGATGCCGAGCCCGAGTCTCGCTGCGAAACGGAGTGCGGACTCCATCTTCGCATACGCCCGGGCCCCGTACGTGGCGCCGGTGACCGCGACCACCGCCGACGATATGGCGAGGATCGGTGTTAAGCCGATGCTCACGACCCGCCACCCGACCGAGTAGACGGCGACGGCGTCGGTGCTCGATATCACGACGATGACGCCGTTCAGGATCAGTGCCATCAGTGCGAGGGCCAGCTGCTCGGCTGCGGCGGGGAGGCCGACCCGGAGGATGTCCCGCGCGACTGCGGGGTCAGGCGAGAATTCACGGAGGCGGAGGGAGACGTAGGTGTCCCGCTTCACGAAGAGCCAGTAGGCCATGGGGACGGCGGCGACGATCTCGGCAAGGATGGTCGCCCATGCCGCGCCGGCGATCCCCATATCGAGCGTGTAGATCAGGACCGGGTCGAGGGCGATGTTTGCCACCGCTCCCGCCGCCATGGCGTACATGGTCCGTTTTGCGTCTCCTTCCCCGTGCATGAGCGCGTAGGCGACCTCGCCGAAGAGGAGGGCGAACGTCCCCATAAAGAGGATCCGGGCATACCCGGCGGCGAGGCCGGCAGCGCTGCCCGCCCCCATGAGGACGAAGAGGTCCCCGGCGAAGAGGGAGAGCGGGACGGTGACGGTGACGGCAAGGACGGTCATCAGGAGGATGGTGTGCATGGCGACGCTGCTCGCGCCGTCCCTGTCGCGGGCGCCGATCATCCGCGAGAGAGCCGCTTCCCCCCCGGTGCCGAGCCCGCTCGCTAGCCCGATGGTTATTATGAAGAGCGGGAATGAGAACCCGACGGCGGCAAGAGCGTCTGCACCGAGGCCCGAAACCCAGAACGCATCTACGACGTTGTAGAGGGTCATGAGGGTCATTGCGATCATCATCGGCAGAGACAACCGGAGGATCGCGGTCTTCGGATCGGCGAGGAGTATCTTTGTTCCTTCTGTTTGGTTACTATTTGAGGGTGTATCGTCTTCTGAGTCGCTTGTCGGCATACATATCGC
Organism: Methanoculleus sp. UBA208; assembly: GCF_002498065.1. Taxonomy (GTDB): domain Archaea; phylum Halobacteriota; class Methanomicrobia; order Methanomicrobiales; family Methanoculleaceae; genus Methanoculleus. The sequence goes on from NZ_DAFZ01000082.1 coordinate 20,110, forward strand.
CTGCTGGCGTGCCCACGCCGCGGGTTCCCCGTGCAATCCGGGAACGTTTAGAGAGCGGGTGGGACATCGTGCCAATCTGCTGATGCTGATTGCCGAACGTGCCCGGGTTACGTGACGGAACCGAAAGCGGCCATTTAATAGCCGCCCTTATTATCCGATTTCCAGGCACCATAGGGCAATACAAGACTAATATGGGCGCGGATCAGTAGATATACCTTCGCACCGGCCGGATGCAAGCGGGCGGGCGACCGTCCTGTTCCGGCGGATACGCGCCCAATCATGGGGAATCCGGGCCTGCTGCATGCAGGGAGGGCGCCGCCTCATGCCGAACCGCTTAAAATTGCGGCATCGAACCCCGATAGAAAAAGAGACGAGATCAGCGGGCGGGAATTCCGGCAGCCGCCTCCACCCCGCGTTTCTTCACGGCACGGTCGTACATGAGCCAGTTCTCCTCCCACTCCGGGTTTCGGTCGCGGAGCTGCTCGAGCACCCGCCGCCGGATCTCGCCGGAGGGCATCCCGTCGTAGGCGACCCGTTCGATGGCTTCCCCGATCGCCCTGGCCTCTTCCGGCGGCGCTCCGGACTTAAGCGCACTCACGGTTACCTTCTCCCGCACGAACGGCTCTCTTCTACCGTCAAGTTTGACCACATCGACCAATCCAATCACCTCCGGATGGGGTGAGGGGTCACCCGGGAAAGATAATGATTTCGGTCCCTATCTGCCGGGCACGCAGCCCGGCACCTGTCAGCGCCCCCGGAGGCCGCCAAAGACGATTACGTTCCGAATACCGCGGCCGCCGAGCAGGCTCATGGCACTCTCAAGCAGGAAGTCGGAGCCGAGAACCCGGTCGGCCATCCTCTTCGTTCTTGCGGCGGCGAGAAGTTCCCGGCCTATCGCCGAGCGCCATTCCCGCTCATAGGCTCCGAGGGGCTCGCCGTCCAGCAGGTGGCGTGCCGCAGCAAGCCCGGCGAGCCGCCCGCAGAGCATTGCAGGTGCAATCCCACCCCCGTTGGAGGCGACGACGTGACCCGCGGCGTCGCCGACGGCGAGGACATTCTCGCGGACGGTCTCGCCGATGGGGCCGGAGACGGGCACGAACCCCGCCTGGATCTCCCGGGCGGCAAATCCGTTTTGCGAGAGGAACGCTCTCAGGAGGACGGGGACCGGGGTGCCTTTCCGCTGCACGCCGAGCCCGACGTTTGCACAACCCTGTTTCGGGAAGATCCAGGCATACCCTCCCGGGGCAACGCGGTTCCCGAAGAAGAGCTTCAGGCGGTCGCCGAACTCCCCCTCCACCCGGCAGGTTATGGCGGGGGCGAGGACGGCGCTCCTCTCCATCCCGGCCGAGCGGCAGACCGGGGAGAGCGGGCCGTCTGCGGCGACCACGACGCCGGCCTCGACGTCGCCCCGGCTGGTCCTGACCCGGCGGCCTTCCCGGCCGAGGAACTTCGTATCCGGCGAGAGCACGGCGCCCGCACGGACGGCCGCATCCGCGAGGTGCCGGTCGAACGCATCCCTATCGACGGTGTAGCCGCCAAGATCGAACTCGTACTCCCGGCCGCCGGGGGAGACGGCGACGGCGCTCCGGATCCTCCGCCGGATCAGCCCGGGGTCGACGGGGAAGAGTTCATCGAGCCCGGGGGCGTTCGGGAGCGCACTCGCGAGGACCTCCGGTGACGCGTTGAACTCCCCGCAGCAGACGGGGACGCCGATCACCTTCCGTTTATCGATCAGGAGGACGTCGAGGCCGCCCTTCGCCGCGTAGCGGGCGGCGGTGCTGCCGGCGGGGCCCGCACCGACGACGACCACGTCGCACCGGTTTTGCATCGGTGCTTTCGTAAGGAGGGATAGGGTATAAAAGAGTGGGGGCTACTCAGCACTCCGCTTCCGCAGCCGCTCGATCCTCTCCGCTACCCTCTGCCTCGCCTCCTCCGTCTCCGCGACATCCCGACGGATCGCGATCATGAGGATATCGCCCTCCCGGGCACCCGGGGGGAGGAGGGAGCGGGGGAGCGTAAAGCGGACCGATTCGTCCTCGCGGAGGAGGAGGACGGCGAGCCCCTCCTCCACCCGGTCGAGACTCACCCGGAAGGCCGATTCATCCTGCATGGCTACCGCTCCATGGTGCTGACGACCGTGCCGTTCGCGTCGGCGAGCGTGGCGAGGTCGCCGTCGTTGTTCCAGACCGGGGTCTCCCGGCCCCAGTAGAGGTCGGTCGCGGTGTCGTTGCCCGTCCCGGTGTGGACGGTGACGTCTGCGCCCGCGTCAAGGGTGAAGATCGGGAAGGTGTAGGTGTTGCGCGTCCCCTCGTCGGTGACCGTCCAGCCGGTGAGGTTGACCGCTGTCTCCTCTGCATTCGTGACGGTGATCCGCTCGTCCCGGAGGTCGAGATCGGCGATGTATACGCCGGAAGAGGGGGCGGTCGGGGCCGGGGCCGTTGTCGTTGCCCCGGCTGTCACGGTGGCGGCGGGTGCCCCGCCGGCCGTAACGGTAAGTGCCTGGCCGTCGGTGGCGACGATGACGGTCCCGTCAAGGTCGGTCCGGTAGATGCGCGAACCCGTCGCCTCGAGGCGTTCGAGCGCCTCCTCGTGGGGGTGGCCGTAGTCGTTCCCCTCACCGACCGGGATGACGCTGATCGCAGGGCTGACCGCAGCCAGGAATTCCGCCGAGGATGCGTACCGGCTCGCGTGGTGGCCGACCTTCAGGACATCGGCGTCGAGGTCGAGGCCGGCCTCCGCCATGCTCTCCTCTGCCGGATTCCCGGCATCGCCCGTGAAGAGGTACGAGATGTCCCCGTACGTCATCTTCAGGACGACGGAATCCTCGTTTATGTCGCCGAGCGGCTGCGGGGTCGGGTTTAAGATCAGGATCTCGAGGTCGGGATCGAGGGCAATCGCCTGCCCGCGCTCCGCTGCCGTATACGGTATCCCCAGCTCCTCGACCAGAACGAGCAGGTTCTCGTAGGTCGCGGTAGGGTGCGGCTGCGCGGCATCAACGAACCGGCCGACCGGGTAGGCGGAGACGACGTCGGCAAGGCCGCCGATGTGATCGGAGTGCGCGTGGGTCGCCACGACCACGTCGAGCCGCTCGACATCCCTCTCCTCGAGGTATGCGATGACGCGCTCTCCCATCCCGCGCTCGCCGGCGTCGATGAGCATGGTCCTGTCGCGGAACTCGATCAGGATCGAATCGCCCTGCCCGACATCGATGAAGTGGACGACGAGATCACCGGATAGATCGGAGCCGATCTCCGGCTGCCCGGTGGGGACAGAGCAGCCTGCAATGATGATGCAGGCGATGGTGCATGCACAGAGTGCGATACGGATCAGGTACCCAGATGTGGACGACATGTGCCTCTCCACAGATATCGGGCGCCAGGATATAAGTGTGCTGAGGTCGGACAGGAAGATTCCGCGAGCAGCACGCCAGCCGTCCCGGGCAAGCGGGCAGGCGGTCCGATAGAGTGAAGGAATGCCGGGCGGTATAAACGCGCAGGAATGGAAAGGGTGATATGCGTCGACCGGCACCACTTAACTGTAAGAGCAATGAAAGGAGTATCCCCTCTCGAGATCTATAACGAGTTCCACGGCGACCTTCAGGCAATCTTCCGGTCGAGGCTGTTGACGCAGGTACTGATTGCCCTCGGCAGCGGGCGCAAATCTCTCTCAACCCTTCGGGATATCACGGGAAGTTCGTCGCAGGCGCTCATCCCGAAGATCCGGCATCTTGAAGCTCTGCATTACGTCGAATCGGTACGGGGCGACTATGCGCTCACCCCGATAGGCAGGCTCGTCGAACCGCGGATTGAGCGGGTGGCGACGCTCATGGGGGTGCTCCAGCGCCACCGGGACTTCTGGATCGAACACGAGATCGAGGGCATACCCCCCGAACTGTTGAACGATCTGGACTGCCTGTACCATACGGAAGTAGTAAAGAACGTTGAAGAGGACATCTTTGTCGTGTATGCAACATTTTCAACCATACTCAGGCAAGCATCGTGGATCCATGGCGTATCGTCGATTATGAGCCCGCTCCTTGCAGACGCGATTAAAGAGGCGGTTGAGGAGGGGAAAACCGCGGAACTCGTCGTCTCCACGGAACTCGCCCAAAGGCTGGCCGACGCACCGTATAGCACTATGCTGGAATCCCTGAAGGGGTATGCCGATTTCAAAATATACGCCTCCCCCTCGCCGGTTCGCCTGGGACTGACGGTGACCGACGGATATCTATCGTTAGGCCTGTACAGACGTGATACGGACAGGTACGACGCCAGCACGGATCTCGTCGGCACCGACGCGGCGGCGGTCTCCTGGGGCGAGAGGCTCTTCCAGCACTACAAAGCGGACTCCAGGTTACTGGAGATACCCCGATAGTCCCTTTTCCGGATTCCAATTGCCCGGCGCCCGATGGAGGGGCGTGGCATAAACACACCGGTAGCGGCGGGTGCTCCACTCATACCCCCTCAGTCCTGCCGGAACACTACGTTCGAGCGCAGCGTTTATCGGACTGATGAATATTCATCGGCGCAATAAATATTCACCGATTCTCTGAAAAACACTCCATGTTCGGATTTGAAAATCGCACCAACCCTATCCAACCAGCCTGTCAGATCGTCATCGATCTCCTCGTTTACAGCTCCCTGTACACCTCTGCCATGATAGCGGCGATGGTGTACATCTCGTGCTACCTGCAGGCCCTCCCCTTCGATCCGGTTGCCGCGGCAATACTGATGCTTGCCGTGTTTGCCGTCTACAACCTCAACCGCAAGACCGACGAGGACGAGGACGCCATAAATCACACGGAACGGTATGCTTTCACGAAAAGGTACGGATCCGTCCTCTTCCGTTCCGCGATCTGCGCCTACGTCGTCGCCCTCTGCCTCGCCGCTCTTCAGGGGCTCGGCAGCCTGCTCGTCACGACCATCCCCCTGGTCGCCGGGATCGTCTACAGCGTACCGCTCTTCCCCGCCCGATTCGGGTTTCGGCGATTAAAAGAGGTGCCCGTCATGAAAAGCCTTGTCGTAGCGTTCTCCTGGGCCGTCCCCCCGGCTCTCCTGCCGGTCTGCCACGCCGCCATTCCGGCGGGTGCCGCCACCGGCATCGTCGGCGTCTTCTTCTTTCAGCAGATCTTCACGAACACTGTGGTCTATGATCTGCGTGACGTAGAGGGGGACGCCGCATCGGGAGTCAGAACGATCCCGACGATCCTCGGCACCAAAAAAACGCTCCTTCTCCTCACGGGAATGAACGTAAGCATCGGGGCCGCGCTGGTGCTCGCCGGGGGGTCCCTGCCGGGTTTCTGTTCGGCACTGCTGCTGGCTGCAGGCATGGTCTACGCTCAGGGATACCTCCTGTGCTTCCAGCGGTTTGGGACGGAGAAACTCTTCTTTGAATTGTTCACGGACGGAGAGTTCATCGTGCTGGCCGTAACTCTTTACCTGCTCACCCTCGCAGTGCCATATCTTTCGATCTGATCCAGGGTGCCGTTCGCACCGCTCCGGTGCTCTAACCCCCTGTTTCGAGTTCCGGCAGGCAAAGGGCTGCAGAACGCCCTCTATATCGCAGACACAGGATACCGACCTCCAGGCCCCTGAGATTTCATCGGTCGGGTGAATCTTCATCGACGCAATAAATGTCTGTCAGCCAGAGAGCATCTAAGGGTACGACATGAATCCGCACAACAACATCGATCCGCTGAAGAGTAATACCGGCGCTCAATGTCTCGAAGCGCCCGACCGGGACAGGAATACGGTAAGCGATGCCGCGGCAGGCGGATTGGCACTGGGAAAAGGGAGACGGCCGCAGCGGTCCGCGTGCGCTTCGTGCATGTATTACGACCCCGCGCGCACCTACTGCTCCTACATCCACGCCCCCGTGGACATTCTGTTCGTCTGTCCGCAGGTCCTCAATAACCACGAGTGACCTCCGGACCTATCAATATCGTGTCGGTGGTATTCCCGGGGGCCTCACCCGGGGCTGCGGGGGTCAGACCGCGGGAGGGATCGGAGATCCCCAACGTTTTTGTACCACTCCCGCCATGGCAGATTGCCATGCCAGGTGCAGACTACATCTACCCGAACGTCACGGAAGTAGCCCGGCGAGGCGGGGTTC
>NZ_DAFZ01000082.1:26525-33780 GCF_002498065.1 Methanoculleus sp. UBA208
GCGAGGCGGGTTTCTCGAACGCTGGCGCCTCGCCGAGCCGCTCGGATGTGCGTATATCGAGATCCCCGCCGATTTCATCAAGAACGGATCGGAGGTGGAGCGAACCGGGCAGGAGATCGGGTCCATGCTCACCCGGTCGTCCGTCGAGCACCTTTACGAACAGAATACGGACCTCCCGGGCCCCCTCAGGTATCTCCTGCACACCGAGCCGGCCATCCCACGAAAGGACCGGCACAGCCGGCAGGTGACGGCGGATCTGCGGTGGCGCGACCCGGACTGGGTGGTCGCTTTCGGGGATATGCTCCTTGAGATCGAAGACTTCCTGGGCATTCCCCCGGAGATCATCGAGATACATCCCGGCGACCGGAGGAACGCCCACTCCGATATCGTCACGGCGATGCATACCCTGATCGCCGCCCACTGGAACGCCTTCGGGGTGGAGCCCCTGGTGCTGCTCGAGCACCACAGGGACCAGGGCATCTCCACAGGAAGCCAGATGCGGGCATTCTGGACGGTGCTCAAGAGGATCCATCCCGAGATAGCCGGACTTGCCGGGATAGCGCTCGATCCCTGGCATCTCCACGCCGCCACAAAAGAGGACTTCGCCGGAGTGCTCGGCGAGATCCCGCCCGATGCCCTGCGGGCCTTTCACATCCATAGCGATCTCCGCCCACCGTCGATGACCGACGAGGTGCCCTGGTCGCAGGTCTTTGAGGTGATCGGCAGCCGTCCGGAAAAGCCCCTCATCAAACCCGTGGTCTACCAGAAGAGCAGGGTTCCCGCGGCGATCGCCTTCTGCGAAGAGATGCTCGCCGCGCCGCGGATGGCGTACGCAGGGCCGCCGGCGTGATGAGCCGGGCCGGACCCTCGCCAACATTCATAACCCTGAAACGCCAGAGGGTGCCGCATGAAACCAATGGCCGCGCCTGATTTCCCTCCGGGTCTCGAGTGGCTCAACGTCGACCGCCCCCTCTCCGTCCGCGACCTCTCCGGCAGGATAGTCCTGCTCTCCTTTGTGACGTTCACCTGCGCAAACTGCATGCGGCTGGCGCCGGAGATACGGCAACTCAAGGAGAAGCACCCGGACCTGGTGATCGTCGAGGTCCATTCGCCCGGGTTCGAATCCGTTGCCGGCGACTTCCGGGAGGCGGTCCGCCGTGCCGGAGCGGATCACCCCGTCGCCATCGACCGCGATCGCCTGCTCTGGCAGGCCTTCGGGGTCCGTGACTGGCCAACCTTCGTCCTCATCGACCCGGGAGGAAACGTGGTCGGGAAGACCGCCGGGGAAGGGCTCTACGGACGGCTCCACCCCAAGGTCGACCGCATGGCAACGGAATTCGAACAGCGCGGCCTGCTGGAGAAGGGACGGCTGCAGCCGGGGACCGCTCCGGAGACGACACGGGAAGGAAGCCTGTACCGTCCCGGCAAGGTTGCGGCGGACAATGCGGGGATGCGGCTGTTTATCAGCGATTCCGGCCACCACCGGATAGTCGTCGCCGACGTGAGCGGAAAGATCGTGGAGACGATCGGCTCGGGGGCTGCCGGGAACACCGACGGGCCGTTCGATGAGGCCGCGTTTTACCAGCCCCAGGGGCTCGTTTTCGACGAAGAAGCAGGCGTCCTCTACGTTGCGGATGCCGGGAACCACACGATCCGGATGGTCTCCCGGGCTGAGCGCAGGGTTACGACGATCGCCGGAACGGGTCTTGCTGCCCCGTCGGCAGGCGTTGCCGGACCGGGCACCGAAGCCGCGCTGAATGCGCCGTGGGACCTCGAACTGCTGGGCGGTTACCTCTACATCGCGATGGCCGGGGCGAACCAGGTCTGGCGGATGGACCTCGCCACCCACGAGATAGAGCCTTACGCCGGGTCGGGCCGGGAGGCCCTGGTCGACGGTCCGCTTCGGGAGGCCGCCTTCGCGGGACCCGCCGGCATCGTCACCGACGGCGAGGCGCTCTTTGTCGCCGACAGCGGGGCTTCGGCGATTCGCCGTATAAAGCGGGGAATGGTCGAGACGCGCATCGGGCACTCGCCGGAGGATTTCGGCGACCTCGACACAATCGCCCGGATGGCCCGCATCCACCACCCGATGGGCATCGCCTACCGGCAGGGGTCGCTCTACATCGCCGACACCCACAACCATAAGATCAAGCAGTTCGACCCGGAGACCGACTGGGTTCTCACCACGGTCGGGAGCGGCGACCGCGGCGACCGGGACGGGCTGTCGGGGGACGCGAGGCTGAACGAGCCGAACGGTCTGGTCAACTTCGCGGGCCTCTGGTACATCGCCGATACCGGGAACCATGCCGTCAGGGTCTACGATCCGGCCCGCCACGTGGTCTCGACCCTGAACCTCTGGAAGTAGGGTGCCCCAAACCCGGTTGCCGGATGCCGGCGACCAACACTTTATGTAGAGGCAACGAGAGAGGAGGGTCGGAGCATACAGTCTCCAGGAGGGACCATGCGAACGAATCACGCGCTGTTCATAACCATTCTGGCTATCGGAGCGGGGGTTCTCATCTGCGGTTGCACGGGCCTGACAGGGGATGATGCCCCGGACCGGACGAACGGAACTCCCATCGAGGCGCCGGCCGGCGGGAGCCTGACAATCGGCGAGGTACTGGCCCGGGACGGCAACTTCTCGACCCTCATTCACGCGATCGATGCCGCCGGGCTCGAGGGGGCGCTCGCCGGGCCGGGACCCTATACGATCTTTGCACCCACGGACGAGGCATTCGGCCGGCTTCCGGACACCGCGATGGAAGAACTCTTCGGCGACCCGAAGGGCAACCTCGCCGAGATCCTGCTCTACCATATGGCTCCGGACGAATACACGGCATCCGACCTCGCCGCAAACGATACCGTTGCGACCGTACAGGGCAACCCGGTCGCGGTCGGCGCTTCCGGCGGTAATTTGGCGGTGAACGCCGCAGAGGTGGTTCGGGCCGATATTCCGGCCGTAAACGGTGTCATTCATGCCATCGATGCGGTCATGATCCCGCCGGACGTGACCCTGCAGGCAATGAACGAGACTGCCGCAGACGCGACGGCGAACGCGACCGACTGAGGGCAGGGCCGGCCCTTCTCGGTGCGCCGCAGCGTGTACGTTCCATACACAATTGTATTCGTGCTCGAGAGGCCCATTCCCTCAAAGACGGGGTGACACCCCGGAATCACTCCAGGAAACCCCTGTGCCGGTGATTGAGCCGTATCCGTCACGGACGCGCACCAGTTGCAAATCTCAACGGAAACCCCAATAAAAACTGTTTTCCCACGACCACACAAACAGAGAGTCACAACCGGGAGCGCTCCCGACCCTCCCGAGACCGTCCATGCCCCGCTTCAACCTCAGCCCGTCGCTCATCGGCCGGTTCTTCTACCACGACTGCGAACGCTACCTCCGCTACCATGCGACCCCGGAGCAGGAGCGCGAGAACGCCGGCATCCCGGCAGCCGCGATCGACACGAGCCCGGTGACCCGGGCCCTCCTGGATGCCGGCATCCGGTGGGAGGAGAAGGTTGTCCGGACAAAACTCGCAGGAAGGGTGCGGCTCCCGGAAGGGACGGGGGCAATCTCTGAGAGGTCGTTCTCCATCGAGGAGAGTTTCGACCTCCTCCCCCGGCTCTCCCCGGGCGAGGCGATCTACCAGGCGACCATCCCGGTCTCGGTCCACTTCCTGCAGAGCTACGATCTTGACCCGGGGATGCACCGGTTCTCCCCCTGCCGCCCGGATCTCGTCACGCTTGACGAGGATCGGCGCCTGCAGATCGTCGATATCAAGGCAAGCGAGGAACTCAGCGTCAGCCACCGGATCCAGGCGACGCTGTATGTTCTGATCCTCGATCATGCCCTGGATCTGCTCGGGCTCGATCTCCGGGTCGACCGAAACCGGGCGGGGATCTGGCTCTACGGGGAGGACGAACCGGAACCCTTCGGCCTGCACCTCAATATACGGGTGATCGAGGACTTCCTCCGCCACCGCCTCCCGGGCATCCTTGCCGGCCCGCCGGGGGACGTGCCCTGGCACCTCACGTCGCGGTGCGAGTCCTGCGAGTTCTACCCCCACTGCCGCACCGAGGCGGAGGCCTCCTCCTCGGTCTCGCAGATCCCGGGCCTCTCGTCCGTCGGGCGGCGCTACCTGCGGGAGGCCCCGTGGGACGGAGGGGTCTCGATCAACACTCTCTCCGACCTGGAGGCGTTCCTTCGTGACCCCGAGAGCGACCGCCGCCTCGACAACTGCGGGTCGCTCGCCGGCCAGGGCGACCGCCTGCGGGCGACCGTCCGGGCGCTCTCTACGGGGGAAGTCGTTTCGCTCGCCGCGACCTCGCTCGCCCTCCCCGTCTACGAGGATATCGCCGTCATCCTGACGCTCCAGAAGGATCCCGTCTCCGGCCGGACATACACCCTCGGGTTCCGGCGGAGCAGAGGCAAAGCCGTCTACGGGACGGCCTCGCATGAAGCGATCTTCGTTGCGGCAGACTCCGCCGACTGCACCGGGGCGCGCCGGGAGTTCGTCCGGGCTCTCGCCGCGGAACTCGCGGCCGTCGACGAGTACAACAGGGGCCGCGATTGGGCGGACCGGAAGTCGGTGCAGACCTACGTTTACGACGCCTACGAGGAGGAACTCTTCCCCCGGCTGCTCGAAGAGGCGATCGACGACCCCGTGACCGCACAGGACGCCCTCCGGCTGCGGTTCTACTACCAGGATCCCGGCATCGCTCTCGGATCAAGCCACCCGAACGCGTCCGTCCCCTTCCCGCTCGTCGTTATAACAAGGGAGATCCGGCGGCTGCTCGCGCTTCCCGTCCCGTTCACGCTCCGCCTGCCCGAGGTCCTCGCGGCAATCCCCTCCTCCCGGTTCGCGTACCGGCTTGATGCGGGCTCCCTCTTCTGGAACGAGCACGGCAACGCCATGAAAAGCGACGCCATCACCATGGCATGGCACGGGAACCGGCCGGAGGCTGCAGACTGGGTCCGGCAGGAGGTCTCACGCCGCCTGCTGGCGGCAGGGAGCGTCCTCGACGGGCTCCGCGAACGGACGAAGGAAAAACTCGTGCGGTGGGCGGAGAACTTCCGGTTCCCGCGCCCGTGGGATGCCGCGGCGCCGGAGATATCGCGCCTCCTCTTCATCGCGGAGTACGAATCGGCCATGGGTGCCCGGCGGGTGCAGGAACTGCGGAGCAGACCGCGGGCTGCAAGGGTCCGGGACGCCGTCAGCATCCCCGTCAAAAAGAGCGAAGGTAACTTCTGGAAGGTACTCGCTCCCCTTGACCTCTCGCTCTTCGAGCAGTCGCAGGCGTTCAGCTACCTCCTCGTGCCGGACGGCGATGCGGGTGAGGAGGCCCTCCTCGCGTTCGACGACCTCCGCTACCGGAGCAGCCCGAACCCCGGGAACAGCGGGGTCTGCTTCGCCAGGGTCCACGACAGCATCGTCGACCGGACGGCCGGGGAGGTCAGGGGGCTTGTGCTGGAGGTGACCTACCCCCGGGACCACGCGCCCTTCTCCGAGGGCGATCTCGCGGTGCTGCACCCCCGGTTCACCGATTTCACCGCGCCGCGCTACGTCGACCGCCTCCTCGCCCTGGATGGGCAGCCGGAGAACGCGTTCATCCGCCTCCTCCGGGACCCGCGGGGGTTCGCCGCCCCAATCGCCGAGCCACAAGGGGTCATCGCCGACACAGAACGGCTCGCCCGCGATGCCGGGTTCACGAAAAGCCAGAATAGGGCGTTCTCCCACGTGACGGAGAACCGCCTGACCCTGGTCTGGGGGCCGCCCGGGACCGGGAAGACGCATTTCCTCGCGGCGACCGTCCTCTCCCTGGTCAAAGCCCGGCGGGCGCACGGGGAGCGAATCCGGGTGGGGGTGACGGCGTTCACTCACGCCGCCATCGAGAATCTGCTCGTCAAGGTGCAGGCCTCGGTCGACGGGTTCGACCTTGCCGCCGGTCTTCCGATCTACAAGCTGAGGGATATCCGGACACCCGGCGCGGAGAGGAGCCTCGAAGTGCTGCCCCACGACCGGGCCGAGACCGTCGTCGGCTACCCGGCCCTCCTCCTCGGCGGGACGGTGCACAGTTTCGGCAGGCTCGAGAAGTCCCTTCCGTCACTCGACCTCCTGATCGTCGACGAGGCGTCGCAGATGAGGCCGGCGGAACTCGCGATGGTGCTCCCGATGCTCGACGAGGGAGGGAGGCTCATCCTCGCGGGAGACGACCTCCAGCTCCCGCCGGTCGTCCAGGGGGCGTATCCGGTACCGGAAGACGGTCTTCCCGGGCTCGAGGACTCCGTCTTCGCCTACCTCCGGCACCGCGACGACCCCGGCCGCCCCGTCTACACCTGTCAGCTCCAGGAGAACTGGCGGATGAACCGCACTCTATCCCGGTTCCCGGCGGAGACGCTTTACGGCACCGGGTATGCCCCCGCCACCGACGCGATCGCAGCGCAGCGGATCGCCCTTGCCCCGGGTCCGCCAGGGGAGGATTGGATGGAATGGGTCCTCGACCCGGCATACCCGCTCGTGCTCTGTGTCCTTGAGGGCGTCCGGACGACTGTGGAGAACCGGCTTGAGGGGGCACTGGTCGCCCGATTGAGCGGAGCGCTCCGGGAGAGGCTCGCCGACCCCGGCTCAGGAGAACGGTATCCGGCGACTGAGGACGGGGATTACCGGTTCTGGCGGCACGGGCTCTTCATCGTCAGCCCGCACCATGCCCAGATCGGCGCCATCCGGAACCATCTCGCCGGCGTGCGGGCCTGGAAGTATCCGCCGTTCGTGGACACCGTCGACAAGATGCAGGGGCAGGAGGCGGAGGCGGTCATCGTCAGTTACGGCGTGAGCGACGTCGAGACCGCTCTTGCCGAGGCCGAGTTCATCTACAGCAGGAACCGCCTGAACGTCTCGCTGACCCGGAGCCGGGCGAAATGCACGGTCTTCCTGCCCCGGCCGCTCCTTGAGCCGCCGCTCGAACTGGTGCAGAACGAGAAGGCGGCGGCGGGGCTCCGGCACATGCTCGACCTCCAGGAGTTCTGCCGGGCGCACGGGGAGGAGCGGACGTTCGACCTTGACGGCGAGGCAGGAGTCCGGCTCACGGTGATGCGGGCGCGGGTGGAGTGAGTGGGCGAGGAGAGGCGGAGAGGGTGGAGTGAACGCCGGTTGTCACCCAAAACCAAGCACCGTTTCGAATAGTTGGCATTCTGTCCCTCGCAACCCATACACGGATTTCCAGTGGATATCGCGTCTGGGGGGTGGGGACAGGG
>NZ_DAFZ01000095.1:0-22144 GCF_002498065.1 Methanoculleus sp. UBA208
ATGGTCGGGGGGACGTTCGATCCCCTGCATGCCGGGCACCGGAAACTTCTCGCCCGCTCCTTCGAGCTCGCCGGGCCCGACGGGGAGGTGACCATCGGGTTGACGACCGACGAGTTTGCCGGCGCAAAGGTGCACCCCGTCCACACGTACCGGGAACGGCTGGAGAGTATCACGTCTTTTATCCGGGAGCACGGTTACACCGCCGCATGGAAGGTCGAACCGCTCGCCGACCGCTACGGCAGCGCCCTTGACGCGGACTTCGATATCCTCGTCGTCTCCGAGGAGACCTTCCCGGTTGCCGTGGAGATCAACGAACTCCGGCGCGAGCGCGGGAAGAAAAAGGTGGATCTTCACGAGATCTCGTGCGTCCTCGCCGAAGACGGGCGGCGGATCTCGAGCACCCGGATCTGCCGGGGGGAGATCGACCGGCAGGGACGCCTGATCAGATGATGTGGTTTGCGATATCGTCCTTGATCAGCCAGTCGCAATAGAGGCAGTGCAGCCCTTTTGGGAGCACCTCGAACGTGCTCTCCACCGGCTCGTTCGTGTTCGTGATGCAGCCGGGGTTCGGGCACCTGACCACGCCTTTGAGAACCTTCGGGATCTCCACGCCCTTCATCTCCACCACGCGATAGTCCCGGATGATGTTGATCTTTGCCTGCGGTGCAAGCAGGGCGATCCGGTCGACTTCCTCCGTGCGGAGTTCCCAGTTCTCTATCTTGACGATGTCCTTCTTCCGCATCCGCTTGCTCTCGACGTTCGTCGCGATGCTCAGGCATTCCCGGGTCGAGCCGGTGATGCCGAGGATCCGCAGGACGTTCAGCGCCTCGCCTGCCGTGATATGGTCGATGACGGTGCCGTTCCTGATAGGGCTGACGAGCAACCCCCGCGACGGGTCTTTCGTGCTCATTTCATCACCTCGTGGAGGAGCGCCATCCTGATGGGCACGCCGTTCCTCGCCTGCTCGAAGTAGCGCGCATACGGCGTACGGTCCACCGCCGGGTCGATCTCCCCGGCGCGCGGGAGGGGATGGAGGATCATCAGATGGTCCTTCACCGCGGCGAGAAGGTCGGCCGTGATCCGGTAACTGGACGCGACGTTGTAGTACGACGCCGAGTCCGGGAACCGTTCGCGCTGGATTCTCGTGACGTAGAGGACGTCGAGTTCCCGGATCGCCTCCTCGACGTTCGGGTGCTCGACGACCTCCATGCCGCGCTCCCGGAGTTCGAGGGCTATGTTCGCCGGCATCTCGAGCCCCCGGGGCGCGATCGTGTGCAGCGTGACGCCGTAGAGGGAGAGGGCGAGCGCCAGCGAGTGCGCGGTCCTGCCGTAGCGGAGATCCCCTAAAAGCCCGACGTCGATCCCGTCGATCGGCATCGACTGCCTGATGGTGTAGAGGTCGAGCAGCGTCTGGCTCGGGTGCTGCCCCGCGCCGTCGCCGGCGTTGATGACCGGCACCGAGGCGAACTCGCTTGCCAGCCTGGCCGCCCCCTCCTTCGGGTGGCGGAGCACGATGGCGTCCGCGTAACCGCTTACCACCCGGATGGTGTCTGCGAGCGTCTCTCCCTTGACGATGGAACTTGCCTCCACGGAATCGACGCTGATCGACCGCCCGCCCAGCCGGGCCATGGCCGTCGCAAACGACATCCTTGTCCTGGTACTGGGCTCGAAGAAGAGAAGAGCCACGAGTTTATCGTCAAGTATCCCGGGCCGATAATCGCCGGTATCAAACTCCTGTGCCCGGTCAAGCAGGTAATCGAGATCCCTGCGTTCAAAATCGCGGATAGAGATAATGTGGTACATCGTGCGGCTACCTTCCGGGGCTTTCAATCCGGCGTGCAGGCGCCCGGATTGTTCCGCCCCTCTTCTCTCCTGAATAATGATTCACCCCGCACCCACTAAATACCTTTTTTTCCGGGTGCGTGCCCGGCCCCCATGGCAACCTTTGTCACCTTCGCCTCCCTACCACTTACTCCTGGAGAAGATCTTATGGCCGAACAACAGGAAGAGTATGCTCCTGAGGTCTGCTGCCACTGTGAGGGGGCCGGGTGCATGTACTGCAACAAAAAAGGCACCGTGATGGTGCTGCAGCCATCGCAGAAGTGCAGGCACTGCGGCGGGGACTGCTGCATCTACTGCGGCTACACCGGGTGGGAACGCCCGCTGAAGGAGTATTAACACTCTATTTTCGTGCGATTGTGACGTAGCCGCTGTGGGCGACCCTGGTCGACGGGCGGGTTCCCCGGGCGGAGCGCGTCAGTTCCCGTTCCATGCATTCGTAGCAGTGGACGTCGCGGAAGAGCGGCCCTGCGGCATCGAGCGCGACGAACGTGTGTTCGAGGAACGGCGTGTAGCAGGAGAGATAGCCGCCGGGGGTAAGGAGCGAGAAGGCGTGCTCCACGTGCGCCGGCGTTATCGTGAGGTCCAGGTGAACGACGTCGAACTCGCCGGTCGCTTGAAGCATATCGGCCGCGACCACCTCGACGTTCTCGAGGCGGGCGTTTTTGATGTTCTTCTCCGCAAGTTTGGCGAACTCCGGGCGCACCTCGTAGGTCTTCACCTCGCGGGCGATGCTCCCGAAGTAGATCGCGGCGACGCCGCTCCCGGTGCCGGCGTCGAGGACCCGGTCGTCGCGGTTCATCCCCGTATAGGCGATCACCATACCGATATCCTTCGGGAGCATCGGGGCTCCGCTCCGTTTTGCGTGGACAAAAAAGTCGGTCGGCCGGGGACGAAGGACCCTGAACGGGACGTCGAGGTGGGTCCGGATCTCGTCCCCGGGTTTCACCCCCGCGAGCGCCGCCAGATCGATCATCCCCCGGTCGGTGGAGAACTGCCCCTCGCCCGCCGTCACGAAGTACTCCCGATCCTCGCCGACGAGCAGGAGCCGTTCGCCCGTCTCGATCATTGCTGCGCGAGTTTCAGGATCGCTTCGGCGATGTCGCCGCGAGTCTCGACGAGCGCCGCCCGCGCGGCCTCCTCGGTTGCCCCTGTCTGGGATGCGACGAGGACGACGTCGTCGTCGGGGATCTCCGGGACCGCCTCCTCGAACCGGGCCTCCCCCGTGAGCTGGTAGGTGGTGGTCCCCTGCATGGTGGTCGCGATGACCTGGGCATCGTCAAAGACGTAGTTTCCCGCTGGCGTGTAGATGACAACCTTCTCCACGCCCTCGATCTCCTCCATCTCCATGCCCATCTGCTTCATCATCTGCTTCATCTTTTTCGGGTTCATTTTTCCTGGAAACATTCGGATCCTCTCCCCTGCCGTACTTTTACCGCTACACCGTAATTAAATGCCAGCATCTCCCGCCCGGAGAGCATGGCCGCCCCGGTGGCGAGGAGCAGGTCGTCGCCGGTCACCACCAGCACCTCGTCCCCTGCACGGATGCCCTCGTCGGCGGCGACGACGTGTTTTGCCATCGCGTTCTTTCCGTCCGCGATGAACGCCGCCACGTCCTCCTGCACCGCCACGCGGTAGGCCGGTGGGGGAAGGTGGGCGGCAAGCCGCTCCGCTCCGGTTATCCCGAGGGTCAGGCGGCCGTCCTGTGCGCGAACGGTCGCAAGCCTCTCCTTTCCGATGCGCACCTGGCGGATGCGCCCGGTTGTGGAGAACTGGAAGGTGCATCCCTCGGGGAAGACCGCGGCTCCGGCCCCGGCGCCGAACTGGAAGTCAGCTATCGTCCGGATCCGCTGAAGCGAACTGTCGTTTGAGTATTCGGTTGACACTATCAACAAACTCCTCTTCTGTGTCGTGGGGAATGAACGCCCCGGCCGCGATCCGGTGTCCGCCGCCTGCGCCGCCGACCTCTGCCGATGCCTCGATGAGCGCCTCGCAGAGATCGACCCCGCGGCCGAGCGCCCACTCGTTCGTCCGCATCGAGACCTTGGTGACTTCCGGCTCGTCCACCATCGCGGCGAGCACCATCATCGGTTTCTTCCAGTTCAGTTTGGAGAGCGCCATCCCCGCCCCGATCCCGACGATGGTGTCGGGGAACCGGTCGCCGGTGTGGACGTACTGGAGGTGGGATAACTCGGTCACCCCGGCATCGAGGATGTACTGGAGCAGGTCGCGGATGACCGATCGGTGGTGGGCGAGCATGTGCTCCGCGTCGCGGTAGGCCTCCCCGCGCTCCCCGCGGCAGATGCTGCTCCCAACCTTCGGTTTCGCCCACCGGCCGCAGGCGTTCAAGAGGGTGGCATACTCGGAGGCGTTCCGGAGCGGCGTCCGCTCCGGCTCGTCGGGGAAGATGTAGGTCTCGGCGAGCAGGCGGTCGGTCTCCCTCCCGTGGGCGATGAGCTGCTGGGCGAGGCCGCTGATGATCGTGCGCCGGTCCTCGAACGGGAGTTCTTCCCAGACGAGCCACCCGCCCCGTGGGTTCTTCAGCGTAACACCGAGCCTCTCGAGGAACCGGAGTGCTGCGTTCGTGTTGTTCGAGATCCCGTCGATGTAGGGATCGTCGCAGTAGCCGAGGCAGACGTGGACCGGGCGGGTGGACGTCCCGTAGCAATTCAGGTCATGGTCCTGCACGATGATGTTGCCGTACTCCACGCCGTCCCGGACGATCTCGCGTGCCGGGCCGACCAGCCCGCAGTTCTCCCGGGCCATCATGTCCCCGACGTTCCCGACCACGGCGAGTTTGGCGAGGTCGGTGCCTGTCGGGTCGATCGCCTTCGCGACCAGATACGCGATTCCGGCGGCGCTCATCCGGGTGATCCCGTGATCGAGGCTGTTGACCATGGGGTAGGCCGTGCCGCAGGGCTGGCCGACGTGGTGGTCGAGGATCAGGACTTCGTCGGCACAGAGGCCGTGCTCCTCGAGAAGGTTCTGCTGCCCGGCGCCGAGGTCGGCGAAGAGTTTCAGGGACCCGTCTTTCGGGACGTGGCGCATCGCCATCGGTTCGAGCTGGCGGACGAAGACGGAGTCGACAGCCATGCCCTCGCGGGTGAGCGCCTGCGCGAGGATCGCCTCCGTGCTGATGCCGTCGGCGTCGATGTGGGAGATGATCGTCACCGACTCCGCTTCACCGATGATATCCGCCGCTCTCCGCACATCGTTCTCGAGGCTCATCTCCATAGTAGTGGGTGGTGAAGGGTCAATAATGCATGGGAGTGGGGAGGGATCGGGGGTTTGGGAAGGTCGGCGAAGTGGAGAACTGGAGCATGAGTGGTTTGAGTCTTCAAGCGACGGACTTATGCAATCCGCACCCACTGGTGTTTACATTCTTCTCGGTTGCACATGCCCTTACACGGATTTTCACTGGATGTCGCCATTGGTGCTCGAGTTTCTGCCCCTACACCTTGCGGTGCTCAAACTCCTGCCCATAGGACAGTCGCATTCCGTTAGAACATCGTACCTTCGGCCAGCCGCCAGTCCAAGACCTTCGGTCTTCCCCGGCTCCGATTCTTCGCACCTCACGGTGCTCACGCTCCCGGCCTCTGGTCAGTCGCGTACCGAATCATCGCCTCTCGCCACGCACTGCCCGCCCCCAAGGGGGGCGGGAGGAGCGCGAAGCGCGGGTGGTGGGGGTCACAGGCAGAGCCTTACGGGGTAGAGACAGGGGAGGGAGGGTACTCCCCCCTCGAAGAACTTCGTTCTTCTCGTGTTCGCTACGCTCACACCTCGAAACTCTTCGAGTTTCTCATGCTCACTCCGTTCGCACCTCGCACCTATCGGTGCTCAAGCTCGCTTCGCTCGCACTCCGCACCCTTCGGGTGCTCGAACTCCGTTCCTGCGGAACATCGCACTCCCCGTCAGCCCCTCGCACCTGACGGTGCTCATGCTCCTGCCCTTCGGCCAGTCGCACTCCCCAATGGCGATATCCACAGGAAATCCGTGTAAGGCACGTGCGGTCGAGAACAATCCCGACACTCGTGGGTGCACCGCGTATACGGCGTATGGTGCACGGTATGCGACCGAGCAATCCAGGCACCAGTGGGTGCATTGGTTGCCCCTTAGATGCTCATCTGTCAACACTGCCCTAAACCGGCAGCCTCCCCGGCATCTCTCCGGGTGGAAACTAAAACTATCTAAGAAAGAAACGCCAAGCACCGATCAGACAACGCTCCTGGAGGTACAGAACATGACGACAAACGATATGCGGGAGTTTCTGGAGACCGGCGTGATCGACGCCGGCCGGATGCGGGCAGTCGAAGGGAACGCCGTTGCGCTCGGCCAGCCGTCGCTTTTGATGATGGAGAGCGCCGGGAGGGCGGTCGCGGATGCCGTCCTCGCCCGCGGTCCCTCCCGCGTCCTCGTCCTCTGCGGGAGGGGGAACAACGGCGGCGACGGGATGGTGGCGGCCCGCTACCTCCAGCATCTCGACGCCGTCGACGTCGTCTACCCCGACTGCGGCCCGATGACCGCCTCGGCCGCCATCCAGATCGCTCTCCTCCGGCACTGCTCCGTATCCCTCCTCCCCGTCCGGTGCGCCGCGGACGTCGACGCGCTCTCCCGCCTCTTTGACGGAGCAGATATCATCGTCGACGCGATGCTCGGCACCGGGGTGTCGGGCGCGGTGCGGGAGCCGCTCGCGACCCTCGTTGCCCGGGCGAACGCGAGCGGCGTCCCAATCGTCGCCGTCGACGTCCCCACCCCGGGCATCCGTGCGAGCCGGGTCGTATCGTTCCACCGCCCCAAGGTGGAGGGCGCGGACGTCGCGGATATCGGCATCCCGCTCGAGGCCGAGATCTTCACCGGCCCCGGAGACCTCACGCTCGTCCCGGCCCGGGCATCCGGCGCCCACAAGGGTGCCGGCGGCGAGGTCCTCGTCGTCGGCGGCGGGCCCTACCAGGGGGCGCCCTACATCGCGGCGATGGGGGCGCTCCGTGCCGGGGCCGACATCGTGCGGGTCGCCTCCCCCGCGTACGTCCCCATGCCCGACCTGATCTACGAGCGCCTGGAGGGGAAGGCGATCACCGCCGACCACCTGGAGACGATTCTTTCGCTCGTCGACCGGGCGGACGTGGTCGTCTGCGGGATGGGCCTCGGGAAAGAGAGCCACGGCGTCGTGCTCGCTGTCGCGGAGGCGGCGAAGCGGGCGGTCTTCGATGCCGATGCGCTCGCCCGGCCCCTGCCGGCGGCGAAGGAGACGATTTACACCCCGCACGCGGGCGAGTTCGCCCGGATGACCGGGACGGAGCCCCCGGCGGACCTTACGGCGCGCGGCCGGTGCGTGAAGGCCGCCGCGACGGGGGGGACCATCCTGCTCAAGGGCCCGGTCGACATCGTATCCGACGGCTCGCGGGTCAGGTTCAACCGGACCGGAACTCCCGCCATGACCACCGGAGGGACGGGCGACCTGCTCGCCGGCGTGGCGGGCGCGCTCTTCTGCCGGATCCCTACGTTCGAGGCCGCCTGCATCGCCGCGTACGTCAACGGCAGGGCCGGGATGCTCGCCGCAGGGGAGCGCGGGGAGGGCATGCTCGCGACCGATATGCCCGGCTATATCCCGGAAATTCTCTTCCGGCGCCCCGCACCGGAATGAACTGCCCTAAGCCGCCTTCTTTTATCCCTTAAAAGACAGAAGATCTCCTGCGATACACATGAGCGAGTCCGGCGAACACGGCAAGACCCCGGTCTTCACCCACATCGAGAACGACCGCGCACAGATGGTGGACATCTCGGCAAAGACCGAGGTCGTCCGGGAAGCGGTTGCGAGCGGCAGGATCTACCTCCGGAGCGAGACGCTCCAGGCCATTCGGGAAGGAACCACGGTCAAAGGCAACGTTTTAGCGACCGCACGGGTGGCGGCAACCCTCGCGGTGAAAGACACCCCGCGCCTCATCCCCATGTGCCACCCCATACCGCTCGGGGGCATCACCATCGACTTCGAAGAGGGCGACGGCTACATCGAGGCGACCGCCCGTGTCAAGTCCTACGGGCGGACGGGCGTCGAGATGGAAGCGCTCACCGGTGTCTCCGTCGCCCTTCTCACCGTCTGGGACATGGTCAAGTCGGCGGAGAAGGATGAGAACGGGCAGTACCCGGTCACCCGGATGGACGCCATCCGCGTCGTGGAGAAGCGCAAGGGCGTGTAGGTCTTCCTGCAAGGCTGAGGGGCGGCAAAAGCAATCCTTTATTTGCGCTCCCGTCAACCTGTTAGGAACCACGGGATACGTCCCGGAAAGGAATGTGGCGGAAACGCTGAACCTGAGGTGATTCTAAACATGGCAAAATCGATGTATGCCTACGTACGCGAGGCATGGAAGCGGCCTGACCGGTCGGAAGTGAAAGGTCTCCTCTGGGAGCGCCTCCAGACCTGGCGGCGCGAGGGGAGTATCGTGCGCGTGGAGCACCCTGCCCGGATCGACCGGGCCCGGTCGCTCGGCTACAAGGCCAAGCAGGGAATCGTCGTCGTGCGGGTCAAGGTCCGCCGCGGCGGCCGGAGGAAGCCCCGCTACATCCGCGGACGTAGATCCGCACGCATGGGCATGCGCCGGCTGACCCCGGCAAAGAGCCTGCAGCGCATAGCCGAGGAGCGCGCGTCCCGCAAGTTCCCGAACATGGAGGCCTTAAACTCCTACTGGGTCGGTGAGGACGGACGGTCCCGGTGGTTCGAGGTCATCATGGTCGACGGGCACCACCCGTCGATCAGAAGCGACCGCAACCTCGCATGGCTGGCCGACCCGGTTCACCGGGGCCGGGCGGAACGCGGCAAGACCTCTGCCGGCATGAAGGGACGCGGGATGCGGACGCGCGGGCGCGGAACAGAGAAGACGCGCCCGAGCATCCGCTCCCATGCGAACCGCGGCAAATAAATACTTTTTTTTCATACGGCTTACCCACGATGAAGATTACGGACGCCTGTGTACATCCCTATCCTGCCGGCGACTCGACGCTTGCCCGGATGGCGATCGAGGCGGCAGAACTCGGGTTCGACAGCATCGTTGCTATCGGAGACGCCAGGAACAGGTACCCCGGAATCGAAGTTCTCCGGGGTGCCGTGATCTGTGCTGCGTCTCAAAAAGAGGTTATCAGGCAGGTGCGCAGTCCCGCTGTCCGGGATGCCGACGTGGTCTTTGTCAATGCAGGCGACATCTCCTTCAACCGGGCAGTTGCCGCGGTGAAAGAGGTGCACGTCATCAGGAACATCCACGCCACCCGGAGGAACGCCTTCGACCACGTCGCCGCACGGACGGCGGCGGAGCGTGGCGTGGCGATGGACATCTCGATGGCCCCCATCGTCCACCTCCGCGGGACGAAGCGCCAGAAAGCGCTGCAGCGGTATGCGGATATCCTCTCGCTGCAGCGGCGCTACGGCTTTCCACTGACGATATCGTCGGATGCCCGCTCGATACTCGGGCAGCGGTCGGTCCGCGATATCCGGGGTCTCTGCGCACTCTTCGGCATGACCGGGGCGGAAGTGGGCGAAGCGCTCTCGTCCGTCGGCCGGATCACCGAACCGCACCAGCCTGTGAGGGTGGTCGGATGAAGCCGAGGCCCCCGACGATGCGGGCGAAGCGGCGCTATATCCTGGCGCGGATCCTCCCCTACGGAATGGCGGCGGACCAGAAACAGGTATATCTCTCGGTCATCGAAGCCGCGACTTCGCTTCTCGGCGATGCGGCTGTCGGGTTTGCGCAGCCTGCGGTGGTCTTCTGCGAAGGAGGGTACGCTGTCGTCCGGTGCCGGCGGGGGACGGAGAAGGATATCGCCACCGCCCTTGCAACGGTCAGCGCGATCGCCGACGAACGGGCCGCACTCAGGACGGTCGCCGTCTCCGGGACCATTCATGCACTGCGGCGCCGGATGAAGCCTATCCGGCCCCTCTCCGGGGCCGGGGACGTGAAGTTCGGGGAAACCTATTTCACGGTGTACCGCTATCCGCGTCAAAAGGTTGATTTGGTTGAAAAAGGTATTAAGCATCAGAAGTCATTGTTTTTCACCGAAGCCGATTTGGAGGAACGATAATGCAACCACAATATCAGATGGGATATGACCGGGCGATCACTGTCTTCAGCCCGGACGGAAGGCTTTACCAGGTTGAATACGCCAGAGAAGCGGTGAAACGGGGCACGACGGCCGTCGGAATCAAGTGCAGCGAAGGCGTCGTGCTGATCGTCGATAAAAGGGTGACTTCACGTCTCCTCGAACCGGTCTCCATTGAGAAGATCTTCAAGATCGACACGCACATCGGTGTGGCATCCTCCGGCCTCGTCGGCGATGCGCGGTCCCTCGTGGACAGGGCCCGGGTCGAGTCCCAGATTAACCGGGTCTCCTACAACGAGCCGATCAACGTCGAGATTCTCGCCAAAAAGCTCTGCGACCACATGCAGACCTACACCCAGTTCGGCGGTGCACGCCCCTACGGGACCGCTCTCCTGATCGCAGGGATCAGCGATGGGGAGGCACGGCTCTTCGAGACCGATCCGAGCGGCACGCTGCTCGAGTACAAGGCGACCGGGATCGGAACCGGGCGGCCGGCGGTCATGAAGGTCTTCGAGGACGAGTACCGGGAGGATGCGGATTTCACCGGCGCCATCCAGCTCGGCATCAAGGCCCTGCACGCCGCGACAGAGGGCAAGCTCGACGTGAGCGCCATCGAGATCGGCGTCGTCTCCATCGAGACCCGGGAGTTCCGGAAGCTGGAGAAGGACGAAGTAAAGGCATACGTCGACCAGTTCGAAGAGTGAGCCGCCCGTATGATACCCCTGGACCAGGCTGTCGTAGCCCGGCTTGAGAGCCACGGAGAACGGTTTGAGGTGCTTGTCGATCCCGACCAGGCCATGCGTATCCGGCAGGGAGAGGAGATCGACCTGGAGGAGGTTGTCGCGGCCGACTCCATCTTCTCGAACGCCGCTCATGCCGAACGGGCTTCCGACGAGGCCCTCATGAAAGTCTTCAAGACGACCGAGTTCGAGCCGGCCGCACTCCGTATCATCCAGAAGGGTGAGATCCATCTCACCTCCGAACAGCGCCGCCACCTTATCGCGGAGAAGCGGAACCGGATCATCACGTTCATCGCGAGGAACGCCGTCAATCCGCAGTCCGGGTACCCTCACCCGCCGCAGCGCATCGAGCTCGCCATGGAAGAGGCGAGGGTGAACATCGACCCCTTCAAATCCGTCGAGGAGCAGGTCAAAGAGGTGGTCAAGGCACTCCGCCCCATCCTTCCCATCCGGTTCGAGGAAGTCCGGATCGCCGTGAAGATCCCGGCGGATTATGCCGCAAGGGCTTATGGGGAGCTCCAGACCGCGACGACGATCGAGCAGAACGAGTGGCAGAAGGACGGTTCCTGGATCGCCGTCGTCAGGATCCCGGCGGGCATTCAGGAAGAGTTCTACGACCTGATCAACAAACTCTCCAGGGGCAATGCAGAGACCCGGATCATCGAACGGGTGTCGTGAGTAACTATATTAATCGACAGCACAAAAATTAGAGGACATATTGAGGTACGCGAAATGGCAAGTCGCAGACAGAAAGCCAAGGGCAGGGTAGTCGGAAGTTCCGGGCGTTTTGGTCCGAGGTATGGCCGGTTTATCCGGAAGAGAGTAAACCAGATCGAAAAGGTCTCCCGCGCGAGCCACGCCTGCCCCCGCTGCGACCAGACAGCGGTCAAGCGCGAGGGAACGGGGATCTGGACGTGCCGCAAGTGCGGATTCAAGTTTGCAGGCGGCAGCTACGTCCCGGAAACGCCGGCAATGCGCGTCGCCACACGGAGCATCGAGCGTTCGCTGCAGAAGGAGGGCTAATCGGACGTGGCTGCCTATAAGTGCGCTCGCTGTAAACAAAAAGTGGAAATCGACGTCAATATACGCTGTCCCTACTGTGGACACCGCATCCTCTTCAAGGAACGCGGAGCCGGGATAAAAGATCTGAAGGCTCGATGACGGTCGTCACGACGTCACGAAAACCGGTCCCGGAGATACGTTCTCTTGCACGGGATCTGGCGTTCTCGATCGGCGCCGGGTATATCACCCGTGGGAAGGCGGGCATGGGTGAACTCCTCTCCCTCGACGAGCCGGTTCTGATCGTCTCGAAATCCGGCCCTTTTTTTCTCGTTCAGGTCTTTTCTGACGGTGAACCGGTTACAGAGATCCGCGTCAGGTCGTTTTCCGTCGAGGAGCGGCCCGGAGCGATTGTCCGCGGGCTCTTCGTCTCGGATCGCTCCGTGTACGAGGCGCTTGAGGGCCACGTCGACGTGGCGTTTGCCGGTGAGACCCTCTCAGGACACCGTATTGTCTTTGACGGGACGCAACGGAAACGCTACACCTTAAAGGTCGTCCCATGACGCATACGGCAGTCTTCCGGTTCATCACCGACGATGCCCGCGCCCTCTACCTCTCCGTCTGCCAGGAGATGGGCGACGTGGGAGACCGGTCGTCCGTCCACCTAAGGCTTGAGGACGAGGATACGCTCGTCCTCGAGGTGACCGCCACCGATATACCCGCGCTCCGGGCGGCCCTGAACACCTGGCTTCGGCTGATCACCATAGCCATCGAGATGCGGGAGATCGCGGTCCCGTCTGATGCGTCCCGGTAGGGAGGCGGAGACGAAGTTCTCTCTTTTGAACCCTCACATTTTATGGGCTTCACGCCCCTATCATGTAGAGAAAGAGGGCGGAGGGCCGGACTGGCCCCCTGTCCGCCACCCGAAATATTGTTACCGATCTTCGTCCCATTCGAGGAGGTTGATGAATATGGAAAACATCCCACCGAAAGTGCAGAACCAGCTGGCGATGCTTCAGCAGATGCAGCAGCAGCTCCAGACCGTGGTCTCACAGAAAGCACAGTACGAACTGACGATCCGTGAAGCCAGGCGGGCGGTCGAGGACCTCGCCGAAGTCCCCGAAGATGCGGCGGTCTTCATGAACGTCGGCAGCGTCATGATGCAGAAGGGCAAGGAGCAAGTGCTTGCTTCCTTGAACGAGCGTATCGAGACGCTCGATCTCCGCGTCAAGTCGCTCGAGAAACAGGAGAAGGCCCTGCAGGGCAGGTTCGAGCAGTTATCCTCACAGATCAGGGGAGCGCTGGAAGGTAAACAGCAGCCTCCCGGCCCCGCCTGATCCCTGAACTTTTTTTGTAAATGGAGTGAGGTGTTCACTCCTCCCGCTCGCGGTCGTTCTTCTGCGTCCGGCAGACGAGGTTGATCGCGTTGATCACCGCCTCGACCGATGCGAGGATGATGTCGTCGCTTGAGGCGCTGGCATCGAAGACCCGGCCCCGCTCGTCCTCGATGGCGATGGTGACGTGTCCGAGAGCATCGGTGCCCCCGGAGATCGCCTCGATGTTGAACTCCTTGAGCTGGACCGGGGCCGGGATGATCCCGAGGATTGCCCGCACGGCCGCGTCCACCGGCCCGTTGCCGATGCTCGAGAAGGCGTGTTCCTCTCCATTCACGATCGCCCGGACACTGGCTGTCGGGATCACGTGGTTTCCCGTCATGATGGCGACGTCCTGGAGCTTCAGGGTCTTTTCGTCGGGCGCGAGCTGCATGACGCTTTCGGCGATCTCGTAGAGGTCCGCGTCCGTCACCCGCTTGCCCTTGCCGGCGATCGCCTTCACCCGCAGGACGATCTCGTCGAGTTGCGCGTCGGCGGGCTCCATGTGAACCTCGCCGAGCATCTGCCTGACCGCATGCCTCCCGGCATGTTTGCCGAGTTTCAGTCTGCGCCGGTGGCCGACCATCTCCGGCGTCATGATCCCGGGCTCGAACGTGTCCGACCGGGTGATCACGCCGTGGGAGTGGATCCCGCTCTCGTGGGCAAAGGCGTTCTCGCCGACGATCGGCTGCGTGGCCGGGATGCTCATCCCCGCGTAGCGGGAGACGATCCTTGAGGTCTCGACGAGGCCCGTCGTCCGGATACCGGTATCGATCCCGTAGATGGACGATAACGCCATCACCGTCTGTGCGAGGTCGGCGTTGCCCGCCCGCTCGCCGAGGCCGTTCACCGTCACCTGCACCTGGGAGGCGCCGCTCTCGACAGCTGCGATGGTGTTCGCCACCGCAAGCCCGAAGTCGTTGTGACAGTGGACGTCGATCGGGCAGTTCACCTCCCGTTCGATCCGCTCGATGAGGCGTTTCATGGTCGTCGGGGTGATCACGCCGACGGTGTCGGGCACGTTGATGATCGTCGCTCCGGCGTCCACCGCAACGCGGTATACCTCTATCAGGTAATCCCAGTCGGTCCTGGTGGCGTCCATGGCGGAGAACATGCACCGGTCGACGTGGTCGCGGGCATACGCGATGATCTCGCCGGTGGTCTCGAGGACCTGCTCGCGGGTCTTTTTGATGGTGTACTCGCGCTGGACGTCGGAGGTCGGGATGAAGACGTGGACCATATCGACGTCGCAGTCGATGCACGCATCCACGTCGGCCGGGAGCGACCGCGCAAGGCCGCAGACCTGCGCCGAAAGATCGAGACCTTTGATGGCCTTGACGATCTCGCGCTCGGCATCGGAAGATGCGGGAAAGCCCGCTTCGATGGCGTGGACTCCTATTCCGGAGAGCTGTTCTGCAATACCGAGTTTCTCTTCGAGCGTGAACGAGATGCCCGGTGTTTGTTCACCGTCGCGCAGTGTGGTGTCGAAAACAGTGACGTTCTTTTTCGCACGGCTATCGGTGAAGAAGACAGTACGCTTCAGCGTTCCCAGGTGCTTCAGCGTTTGTAGGGTTCATACCTATCCATTATCCGAGGTCGTATATAAACAATGACGTCCTGGTCGTGCAATGCCCGGAGGATTCGACGAAATCTATAATAACCTCTCCCGACAACATTATTAGAGCAGAGACCCGCCTTAACTCAGACTGGTAGAGTGCGCGGCTGTAGTATAGTATTCGCTCTCGGGCGAACTGCGCGGCTACCGCGATGTCCCCGGTTCGAATCCGGGAGGCGGGATCCCCTCGAACATTGAGTGCCCAGGTAGTGTAGTGGCCTATCATGACGGCCTGTCACGCCGTCGACACGGATTCGAATTCCGTCCTGGGCGTCATTTTCTTTCACTTTTTCCAGGTATCAGCGGAGCAGGCCTACGGCAGTCCGTAGTACGCTGGAAGGCCCCGAGAGTGTGCCGATAAACCCCGTAAGTCCGCTGTCGGTAATCGGCGCTGTAGGAAGCAATTATATATCAGATTTTAATTTTATCTTTCAGATAAAATATATATACCATAACGTGGTATCCGGTGTCATGCACGCTCCGGGAAAATGGATTGAGAGCGATCCCGTATTCGGCACTCTGGGGACGCTCATCCTCGGGACAGGCCTTCTTGTTTTCACAGGTCTGGTCATATATGCCTCCGGGTTTCTGATCTGACGGCAGGAAGCGGCCGCCGGGATACGGTGCCTTCAACAGGTCCCGGCGGTCCTGAGAACTTATTAGATAGCCGCTTCAATGTGTGATGTAAAAGCCCTTACACCACGGATGTGACGCAGGATGACTCATAGTGTGCCACCGGAGAACAGAGACGAACGTTCGAATAACCAGGACCTGCAGACTCTACTCTCCCGGCTCTCCGATCCGGATAAAGCGGTGCGGGCCGGGGCTATGCACGCCCTGGTCGCGATCGGAAACCCCGCCGTGCCCGCCTGCATTGCCTTGCTGCAGAACGATGATTGGAAGGTGCGCTATCGTGCGGCGGAAGCGCTCGGACTGATCGGTGACGGCGAGGCGTATGCGCCCCTCACCGCCGCCCTCGACGACGAAAAAGACCATGTCCGTTACATGGCGGCGAAGGGGCTCGGGCTGCTCGGCGATCCCCGGGCGGTTGCGCGCCTTCGCGCCATGCAACACGACGAGAATGAGTTCGTGCGGCGGAGTGCCGCCCGATCGCTTAGCATGATCGGCGGCGAGGAGGCGGTTCTGGCGCTGCGTGCCGCCCTGGAGGGTGAGGCGACGGACGGCGTCCGTGCGGCAATCCTCGAGGCGCTCCGCGATATAGGTACGGACGGGGTTTAGGGCTTAGCGACGATCACCGTGGTGTTGTCGGTGCTTGCCGCGTCCCTGGCGGCCTCAAGCAGCCTCCGGCACGCCGTATCGGGGTCGCCGGCGAGCACGATCTCCCGGATGGCGCTCGCCGGGACGTAGTCGTGGAGCCCGTCCGAACTGAGCACCAGGACTCCCCCGGCGAGATCCCGTTCGTCGAGATCGACCTGCACCCGTGCTGCGAGGCCGAGCGCCTGAGTCAGGATGTTCTTTCCCGGGTGGCTCATCGCCTCGGCGGGGGTGATTACCCCCGCTGCCACCAGGCCCTGGACGTAATTCTGGTCGCGCGTATGCCAGACGGACGCAGGCGTAATGATATGCATCCTGCTGTCGCCCACCGTGCCGATCCAGCACCTGCCCGACTCATTCACAATCGCCGCCGAGAGTGTTGTTCCTGCGTTCAGGCCGTTTTCCCGATTATATGCATATATGGCGGTATTTGTCCGCTGGAACGCGCGTTCGAGCACGGTGGCGGGTCCGGTCTCCGGGAGATCCTTGCCTGCGGTCTCCTCAAGGATCTCGACCGCCATCCTGCTTGCAACCTCTCCGCAGGCATGCCCGCCGAGCCCGTCGGCGACGGCGAATACGTGGTAGCCGTTTATCCTGCCGGTAAAGTAGGCGTCCTCGTTCTGCTCTCGCCCTCCGGTATCGCTCATCGCCGCATACCGGAGCCCTGACCGTTCCTTCACCTGCACCACACAATTCTGGGCGTTTCGAGCGAATATTCTTTTGGTGGCGGTCTCTTCCCGCCTCTCACGGGAACCCACGGTAGAGTCCGTTCTCCCTTGCGCAGCGAATGGCATATTGGTACTCCCGCGACATGATCGGGCGCTGCAGTGCCGCAAGCACCGGGCTCCTCCCTCCCCCGGCCGCCCTCCACGCCGGGTGGTACTGGGCCATGATGTTCACGTAGGAGTCCCGCGATATCTCTTCGGCGATGAATTTCAGCACTATCTCGCTGTTCGCGAGGTTTCCCGGGAGCACCAGGTGCCTGATGATCATGCCCCGCACCGCAAGGCCGTCCCTGATCACCAGGTCCCCGACCTGCCGGTGCATCTCCTTCAATGCGGCCTGCATGCGGGCGGTGTAGCCGGGGGCATGGGAGAGTTCCAGCGCCACGTCGTCACGCCCGTACTTCGCGTCCGGCATGTAGATATCGATGACGCCGTCGAGGAGCCGCAGGGTCTCCACGGAGTCGTAGCCACCGCTGTTGTAGACCAGCGGGACGTTGAGGCCCCGGGGGGCGGCGATGGCGACCGCACCGAGGATCTGGGGGACGACGTGCGAGGGGGAGACGAGGTTGATGTTGTGGCACCGGCGCTCCTGCAGGTGAAGCATGATCCCGGCGAGGTCTTCGTTCGAGACGGCGTAGCCGACCCCGCACTGGCTGATCTCGTAGTTCTGGCAGAACTCGCACCGCATGTTGCAGCCCGCGAAGAATATCGTCCCCGACCCGTTCGTCCCCACGAGGGGGGGCTCTTCGCCGAAATGCGGGCTGTAACTTGAGACTCGCGGCGAAAGACCGGTCCGGCAGAACCCCAGTTCGTCCTCGATACGGTTCACGCGGCATTCCTGGGGGCAGACGACGCAGTCGCGGAGCACCTCGTGCGCCCGCCGCGCCCGCTCCTCCAGTTCGCCGCTCCCGGATAGGCGTACGTATCCGGGTAGTTGGGATCGTTCTGCTTCTGCCATGATCCTCCCTGGGCCTGAAGAGGAAGAAGGTTTACCCCGGTATAATCTCCGGGTGCGCCTGCGTCCGCTGCGGAACCCGAAGATTGACGGGGAAGTTTCTTGGGGGGTGGAGGCCGTAAGTCCGTGTCCCCCGGGCAGTATCTCCTTCCGGGTCGCCGGCGCCCTGAATCATTTTAAAAAGATTTATATATTAAGTAATATATTTCTCATTCGTATGTCCGGCGACAGCAACCGTCCGCACAGAATCCCTGTCGGCAAGGTGATCGTCGTCCTTGTCGTCCTCGGCGTAGCCGTCATCTGGGGCGCCGAGATCTTTTCGTCCGTAGGTACGATGGTCGCCGGGACACTGGGTGTACCGGGCCTCGATTCATCCCGGGTCACCGCCGAAGACCTGGAAACGGGACAAAAAACCATCAACCTTCCGTACGTTCTCCGCGGCAAACCGGGTTCGATCCGGTTCGATGCCTACCGGGGCGTCAACGATTACCTTTCCACGAAGTACCCCGCCTTGTTGCGCGATGAGCACGACTACTGGCTCCAGTTTATCGACGAGAGCATCCAGGACCGGTACCTCAAACAGCTGACCGACAACATCCGGGCTGCCGAGGCCGACCGCGACAACCAGGTGCGGGCCGCGATCAGCATGGTGCAAAAGATCGAGTACGCTGATTACTCGTTCGATACGGCGGCAAAATACCCGTACCACGTGCTCTACCACGAGAACGGGGACTGCGACGAGAAGTCGCTCCTGCTCGCGTACCTTCTCCGTGAACTGGGATACGGCGTCGCGGTCTTCGAATTCGAGCAGGAGAGCCATATGGCCGTGGGCATCCGGGCGCCGGCGGAGTACTGCTACCGGAACACCGGGTACGCGTTCATCGAGACCACGGTGCCGTCCATCCCGACCGATGCCGGAGGAGATTACGGGGGAACCGGCGAGAAGCTGACGTCGAACCCGAAGGTCTTCGTCGTGGCGGACGGAGACTCCTTCGAGGGAGTCTGGCGGGAGCATACCGACGCCGTCGAGTGGAACAAGATACGGGGCATGGGCCCCAAACTGGACCAGTACACGTACGGCCGTTACCGGAACCTAGCTCAGTCGTATGGGATGGAGTACTAGGCCCCGTGCCGCGCGGAGGACGCGGCACCGCTCCGGCTCACCGGGAGCCTGCGTAAGGCGGATGAAAGAGAGCGAGCGCGCTCTCTCGGATACGCACGGCACGTACCTGCTGGTTGCCGTAACCATCATTCTCGCCGCGCTTGTCCTGCTGCTGCTGCTTGCGATGGTCCCGTCCTCGTTGTGGACACAGCCCCCGCAGACACCGATCATTATCACCGGGATTACGCACACGAGCGAAGAGACCGGGCAGCTGACCTACGCAAGCAGGGTCACCCTCAAGAACAACGGCAGTACGGTATACGAGAACGACTGCCTGAAAGCGGTTTTTTACAAGAACGGCCAGAAGGTCTGCATCGTCCAGACTTTGAACGGCCACCTTCTCATCCCGTCGCACCATTACGGGGTAAAGACCCTCGGCGGCGAGGGTTGTCGCACCCCCTACTGGAACCCGGGCGAGGAGATGACGGCGGATCTTTCCGACGGGACGTTCTGCCCGGGAGCCGAGGTCACGGTGGAGATCGTGGATAAACGCGACGGGAAGGTGGTATCGAAGCACACAGTGAGGGCATGAGGCGGACCGCTTCCAAAGGCCATGTTTTTGTACCGGAACGCTCCTAGAGACTATTATGTTCAGTTCGATACTCGTGGCGGTCGACGGTTCGGAGATCGGCCACCGGGCGCTCGAAGAGGCTCTGGATATCGCCCGCGTCATGGATGCCCCCGTGCATGCCATACACGTCGTCCAGACCGGCACATACCCCACGCTGATCTTGAGCGAGCTCGAACCGCCGGATGTCGCCCAGCAGGCGCTTCTCGATGCACTCGACCGGGAGGCGAACGAGTTCCTCGCCGATGCGGAGCGGGAGGCGGCAGCAGCCGGCGTCCGGATAACCATCCACAAGCGCTGGGGGCACCCCGGAGCAGAGATCACCGCGCTCGCACAGGAACTCGGCGCCGACCTGACCGTGGTCGGGTCGCACGGCAGGGGCCGGATCGACCGTTTCTTCCTCGGAAGCGTCAGCTCCTACGTCGTCGACCACGCGACGTCAACGGTCATGGTCGTCCGGGTCAACCCCTGACGACCGGACGACGGCCCTGGCGATGAGCCGTGCCACCCTGACCGGCTCGGGCATCCTGCCTTCACGCGTGAAGTCGTTGCAGAGCCTCGCGGCATCCTCGAGAGAGAGTCCGTAGGGGCGGATAAAAAGCGTATACCCGGAGTGCAGCCGAACGGGGATCCGGCCGCCGAGCCGCCGGTATGCCGCGAGCCTGGCGTCGTCGTCGGGGAAGTGACGGCGGATCTCCTCCTCGAGCCCATCCGACTCTTCGTAGGTGGTGACGATGACGGGAAGACCGCTCGCGCCCTGCACCGCCGCCGGGTCGATGATGTTGTACCAGGCGACGACGCTCCCGCTGATCATCAGGAGGTTGATGTCGCGGCGGGCAAGACGGTGGAAGATCCGGATGACCGCATCGGTGGCGTCCGACCCGCCGACGGTCATCCGGGCGAAGGCAGCTCCGTCGATCCGGAGGTCCTTTCGCATGACGACGCCGGCAAGGGTGGACTGCTCCCGCCCCGAATAACTCTCGGCGATACCGAGAGCGCGGAGCCCCGATTTGACTACGTGCATGCGAAGTCCTTATGTTGCTCAATCGGATATAGTACACCGATGAACGTCGAGCGAGATGAGGTCTGTATCTTCATCCCCACGTTAAACGAGGCCCCGACGATCGGTGAGCTGGTCGAGGGATTCCGGCAGCGCGGCTTTGAGCACATCCTCGTCATGGACGGGAACAGCACCGATAAAACACCCGATATCGCACGGGCCGCGGGAGCGGTTGTCCGGACACAGGAGGGAAAGGGAAAGGGCAACGCCATCATCGAGGCCGTGGGGGTCATCGATAAGCCCTACGTGCTCATGCTCGACGGCGACGGCACCTACTCGCCGGATGACGCGGAGAAGATGCTCGAACCCCTCGGCCGGGGATTCGATCACGTCATCGGCGACCGCCTCGTCAACCCCGAGGCGGGTGCATTCACCGGGTTGAACCTCCTCGGCAACCAGCTCCTCAACGTGATGTTTCGGATAGCGCACGGAAAGGCTCTCAACGATATTCTCTCCGGCTACCGCGCCTTCACCCTTCAGTCGATCCGGCAGATGACCCTCAAAGAGGCGGGGTTCGAGATCGAGACGGAGATGGCGGTCGAGGCGGTGAGGAACGGGCAGCGGGTCACGGTCGTCCCGGTCCGGTACCTCGCGAGGCCCGGCACCGTCACCAAGTTAAACCCGTTCCAGGACGGCCTCAGAATTTTCTCGACGATATACCGTCTCGCGAAGATGAACAACCCGATCTTTTACTTCGGGATCATCGGCCTCTTCATATCGCTTGTCGGGGGCGCCATCGGCGTCTACGTCGTCCTCGAGTGGCTCAAGAACATCGAGCACCTGCCGCTCACCATCCTCACGGTCCTCCTGATCACGATGGGTTTTCAGATCTTTATGTTCGGCGTGATCAGCGACATGCTGCTCGGGTTTCACCGCGAGACCACCCGCCAGATCGAGCAGTTACAGAACCCTCCGAAGCCTCCCCGATAAAAAGAGGATCCGGCAGGCGTACTCGGCGATCGAGGTGTAGATATACGCCTCATCGAGCGTTTTTCCGGCGGCAAACGTCCCGTGTCCCCGGACGATGACGATGTGGCCGTCGCGGAGCGCCCCGGTGACATTCTCTGCGATCTCGTCGGTCCCGGGGTTCCCGGTGACGACCGGGATCGTTGGACAGAGCATTCCCCCCTCGCTGTCGACGGGCCGGATGAGTTCGGTATCGAGCGAGGCGGCAACGGCGTGGACCGGGTGGGCGTGGACGATCGCACAATGGGGCGTCTCCCGGTAGACCGCCCGGTGGACCCGGTACTCGCTCGAGGCCTCGCGCGGGGCGTCGCCCGCATCCGGCACAAAGACCGGCATCTCCCCCGAATCAAGGTACGCGCCGGATCGGGTGATGTTAAAGCCGCCCTCGCCCCGAACGCTCATGTTCCCGAAATTCGCTCCGACGAGCCCTTCCAAAAAGAGCCTCTTTCCAATCCGTTCGAACTCCC
Organism: Methanoculleus sp. UBA208; assembly: GCF_002498065.1. Classification (GTDB taxonomy): domain Archaea; phylum Halobacteriota; class Methanomicrobia; order Methanomicrobiales; family Methanoculleaceae; genus Methanoculleus. Next base: position 21,833 of record NZ_DAFZ01000095.1, read on the forward strand.
GATCCAGCATTTTCGGCACCCTGACTTTCGTACAGAATGGTTTGGCGTGCTCGGGGATATGTGCATGCCGCTTGGGGTGCGGTGAGGAGGGTTGGGTGTGCTGAGGGGGAAGGGTGGTGGTATGGGTTTGGACGGTCAAGTAGGAATTAAGAAAGGGTTGTAGAAATGTCAAACTTGGGAGGCATCGTTCTCGGTGCTCGAACTCCTGGCCTCTGGCCAGTCGCACTGCGCAACTCGCAGCCTTCGGCACTCGAACTCCGCTCCAAGTATTTACGCAGCAAACCCGGTACAGTGGACCGTGGGGGTATCGCC
>NZ_DAFZ01000095.1:22453-70362 GCF_002498065.1 Methanoculleus sp. UBA208
GTGGACCGTGGTGGCTATCGCCCCTGGGGGAGGGGCTGACGGTGAGGGGGGAGTATCCCCCCCTCCCCTGTCCCCACCCCCCTCTCGGCGATATCCACTGGAAATCGGTGTACGGGCGTGAGCATCTAGGTCAAGGGTAGGTGTTCGAGCACCGCTAGGTGCACAGTCTACCGGAAAGCCGTGCTCGGGGACGTGGTAAACAGGAGCGCCTAAGATCTTCGGCTTCTGGGGTTAGGCACGGGTCCTGAGCCACAAACCCTCTCCTGGGGCAAAAGAAAGAAAATTATACGAATTTCACGCCGACGTCCCGCATCTTATTGAAACGGGCGATGTTGAGGAGGAGGGGTGTTACGCTCTCGACGATGGATGCGGCCGCAAGCGGCCCCGCATCGTAGGCGCGGAGGCTTGAGACGTTGTTGACGATATCCATCACCGTCTGCTTGGCCCCGTCGTCGTCGCAGCAGACCGCGACCGAGTAATCGAGCTCCTCGTCGAGCATCTGCCACTTGTTTGCGGCGATGTTGTTGAACGCGGCACAGACGGTCGCACTCGAAGGAAGCATCCCCTTGATCATCATCGCCGCCGAGCCCTCCGGCGGAGGAGCGTAGTAGAAGTAGGTCGTCCGCTCGATCGGGTTGACGGGGCTGACGACGATCTTGTCCTCGAACCCGGTCATGGTTTTCAGGGTGGGAGCCACGTGCTTGAACGGGATCGCGAGGACGACGATATCCGCCTCATCGACCGCACGCTGGTTGGAGACACCGAGCAGACTGCACGAGAGGTCCCGCTCCTGCAGGGTCTCCCGGCAGGTCTCGCAGGTCGCGATCGCCTTTGTCTCCTCGCGGGACCCCACGATGACATCGTACTTCGGAGAGAGCCGGAGTGCCATGCCCTCCCCGATCTCGCCGGTTCCGCCAACGATACCGATCTTCACTGCTCCACCAGCGGCTTTAAGATGCTCTCAAGCGTACCGAGGTCCTGGACGCCCACCAGTTTCCTGACGAGATTGCCGTCTTTCTCGATGACGAGCGTGGGTACGAACTGGATGTCGTATTTCGCGGCATACTGCCGAGTCTGTTCTGAATCGACGCCGACATCGATCTTTCTGATGTCGACCTGATCGCCCATTTTTGCTTTGAGCTCATCGATGATCGGTGTCTGCTGGTGGCACGGGCCGCACCACTCGGCAAAAAAATCCATTAAAACCGGTTTTCCCATAAGGCTGTACCCCGTTCAAACATTGTGTGTGAACGGGGCAATAAAGGTTGTTGTAGGGTTGTTATTTTGAAAGGATCACCATGATTATCTTCCCGTACGCGGGCCTCGTGACCAGGATACCGATCAGGACACCGAGTATGGTGATGATGGCAAAGCCTCTGAGGGTGGAGAGATCCATCAGCGCCAGCGGGAGCATGGCGATGAAGACCGTCGCAGCAGCAACGGCGATGATGCCGAGCGCCCGCCCGTACCGCTTCATGTAGAGGTTCGGCGACGGGACACGCCCTTCGTGGAGAACCTCGTCCGTGATGATGACGAGCTGGTCGATGCCGGTACCCACCACCGCTATCAGGCCGGCGATGGTGGCGAGATCGAGCTGGATGACGAACCGGGCGATCCCGAGCAGGATGACGATCTCGGCGAGGTTGGTCGCGATCATCGGGAGAACGATCGCTGGTTCACGGTAGCGGTAGTAGACGACGACCCCTACCGTGAGCAGCGCGAGCAACCCGGCGATGGCGACCGTCATCTTGAACTGCTCGCCGAGTGCCGCCGGGACCGAACCGGACCCGACGATGTCCACCTGCACCGGCAGCGCACCTGCTCGCAGGTGGATCTCGAGCGTCATCGCATCCTCGAGCCCGGCATCGCCGGTCCCGGTGCTCGCGGAGAGCGACCTGACCGGGCCCGACCGGAGCTGTGCTGCGAGGCCCGCGTCGAGGGGGGCACTGTAGACGGTCTCATTGTCGAGGATCATCACGAGGTGGTGGGCTCCCGGGTTGTCGACCGCTCCGGATTCGAGGGCGCCCTCCCGGAAGGCCTGGGCGCCTGTCTCGGAGAGCGTGAACCCGACGCCCCACGTCTGCGTCGCGGGGTCCCTCTGCGGCACGCCGACGCTGGTGATCTGGTCGCCGTAGAGGACGTGCTCGGTCTCGTTTCCGGTTGTCTGGACCCGGATCTCGAACAGGCCCTGTTTGCCGGCGATCTCCTGCGCCGTCGCCATATCCACGCCGGCGAGTTCTATCCGCACGTACTGCGGATACTCGCTTCCCGTCGGGGTGAGCAGGTTAATCCTCGCGTCCTGCATCCCGAGGGCGTTCACTTTCTCGTTGAGGATCCTCTTCACCTCGTCTGCGGTGAACGCCGATACGCCCTCCTGGTAGGTGACGATCGAGGCGCCCGATTCCGCAAAGATCGGTTCGAGGTCGGCGCGGGAGACGCTCTTTCGGATCTCGAGGTGGTTCTCGTCGATCTGGATGACCTCTGTCTCGAGGCTCGTTCGAAGATCCCCTACGAGGTCGCCGACCGGGCCGTCGGTCGAGTAGGCCACGACCACGGACTGGAACTCCATCTGCAGCCACGACCCGCCCTCAAGGTCGAGGCCGAACTGGAGGTTCCCCTCAAGCCCCTTCTCCGGGCTCGGGGGGGCGAGGTAGATCCCGACAAGGGAGCCGACGACCAGCAGGAGCACGAGGGCCACCCGCCAGTCCTTGATAAGGTTCATGACGGTTTCGCTGTTCATTTCTTATTCCCCCGGAGGATGTATTCCTTGAGAATCCCGGCGTTCAGCATCCAGGTGTTCATCATATCCACAAAGAGCCCGATGATGAGGACCCCTGCGATCTCGCTGATGATCTGGATCTGTCCCGCCGTAGCGACGACCCACATCGCGGCGATGGCCGCGAGCGTCGTGGTCGTCATGATGATCCCGGTCCTGAACGCACCGGAGAGTTTCTCGTCGAGTTTCCCCTTGCGCTTTAAGAGGCGCGTGGTCAGCAGAATGTCGCTGTCGACGGAGTAGCCGATCAGCATCAGCAGGGCCGCTGTCGTCCCGAGGGAGAGCGGGATGCCGATGATCTGCATGGCCGCCCCGGTGATGGCGATGTCGGCGAAGGCCGAGAGGACGACCGCGCCCGCCGGCACTACGTTGCGGAACGCGATGAAGACCACGACGGCCATCCCGATGAACGAGAAGACCAGGGCGAGGAAGGCCTGGCCCTGGAGCGTCTTTCCGAACGTCTCACCGATCTGGTCCACCTTCGCGTCGGGGTACTTCTCGTTGATGAGTGCAACGAGGCTCCGGTACTGGGCGTCGTCCATGGGGCCGAACTGGATGTATTTCCCGTTGCCGATACCCTCACCCACCGATAAGAGCGGGTATCCGGCGAAGTTTGCCTCTATCGTCTCCCTGCTGTCGGATGTGAACACCGTGACCGCCGTTCCCCCTGCAAAGTCGATGCCCGGTTTCAGGGGCAGGCCGGTGGCGAGCGTGGTGTAGCCAAGCAGGACCCCGGCAAGGAGGAGAAGAACGAGGGGCAGCGCTACCATCTGCCGCGGAGAGTATTTGTTGACGTCGTATCTGGCAAATTCCATGCTGTATGAGTGTACGATTGTGAAAGGTTAAAGGGTTGTTCATGCACATAAGGCGCGAATCGGCGTCGACCGGAGCCGTAAGCGCGTCCTTTTCCGGGGGCGTCCTTCACGGGATACCGCTCCGATGCTTGCACTCCCGGCGAGGGGATCAGATCCCCGTGTGATGAGGCGGTGCTGCAGACGCGCGTGGGGGAGAGGGTCGCGGGGATGGGGCGTTGCGAAGTCGGGAGTATTTACGTGTAAAAGAGCATCAGACGGTTTAAGATCAATTTTTCGGTAAATGATGTCATTATACCATCCCTGATCTCATTTCGTCAGACAATTGTCGTCCTACTGGCAGAATCTCCGATTATATGATTGAAAAGAAAAGATATATATAAAATACCGAATCACAAGCACATATGAGATCACCCTATGAGCTCAAAAAAGAGATAGAAGCTCGACTTAAAGGTTATCTCTCACGGGACCGGGACGGAATCCGGCATGAGCTGCTCAACCTGTTCGTAAAAGTAAAATCCCTTACCATACCTCAGATCTACGAGAAACTGCAGAAGCAGTTCTCGATCAGTTACCACTCCATCGCGTCCATGGTAGGCATCATCGCATCCCGGATAGGCATCCTGCACGTGAGGCGGAACGCGGAGGGAACGAACACCATCTACGAGCTGAAGGACCAGTACGTGGACGTGGTGGCGAAGATCCTCGGGACGACGTAACACTCAAAAACCATACCTCTTTTTTTACACCCAGAACAAATATGGTGGACTACCATGCAGAGCGACGTTGGGGAGTCAGGACAGTCGCGGAGTATATATGTCACGGAAGACGTCCGATCGTACATTCTCCAGAGAAAACGCGACTTCAGAGTGAGCACATCCTGCAGCGGACCGATCCTCCTGCCGGCATCGGTCAAACCGCCGAAGATTACCGACCTGCAGATCCCGGTCGGCGATTATACCGTTTATATCTCGAAGTACCAGGCCCGCTACATCGATTCCATCCATAGAGGAATGATTCCCATATTCTACGAAGACTTCTAGACCATGAGTTTCGAAGAACTGGAGCATACCGCCGATGTCCTCATGCGGGTGCGGGGCGCTACCATAAACGAGATCTTTGCCGACGCAGGCCGGGCCATGTTTCACGTGATGTACGGCCCCTGCGAGGACCGGGGCATCGAACGGCGGCTCTCCCTCGAGGCGGACAACCTCGAATCGCTCCTTATCGACTACCTCTCGGAACTGCTCTTCATCACCGAGGTCGAGAACACCGTCTTCTGCACCTTCGACATCGACGTCCGGGGTAACCGGCTCTCCGCCGTTCTCAGGGGCGAACCTTTCGACCCTGCACGGCACTCCGGAGGGACAATCGTCAAGGGTATATCCTACTTCGGGCTCGAAATCGTTAAAGAAGAAGAGGGCTATGTGGTGGAGATCATCTTCGATATCTGAGGGGTTGTTATGCTTACCGGAATCAATAGGCTTGGGGACCTCGAATGGGAGGTCCCCATCGGATATGTTCCCGATATGCGGGTGCCGGGACGTTTTTTCCTCTCCCGGGCGCTCGCGGAGACCCTCGAAGAGGGGGCGGTCCGCCAGCTCGCGAACGTCGCGACTCTCCCCGGGATCGTGAAGAACTCGCTTGCCATGCCCGATATCCACTGGGGATATGGGTTTCCCATCGGCGGTGTCGCCGCGTTCGATATGACCGAGGGAGTCATATCTCCCGGCGGGGTCGGGTTCGACATCAACTGCGGCGTCCGGTTGATCACGACACCCCTGACCGAGGCCGATCTCGCCGGCAAGAAACGGGAACTCATCGAGCGGCTCTTTGATGCCGTGCCGACCGGTGTGGGCGCGAAGAGCACCATGCGGGTCTCGAACAAAGAACTGACCGGGGTCATGGTCGACGGCGCACGGTGGGCGGTTGAACGCGGGCTCGGCACCGAAGCGGACCTCGCCCGGTGCGAGGGAGAGGGGGCGATGCCGGGCGCGGACCCCGAAGCGGTCAGCGCCAAAGCGCGCCAGCGGGGCGTACCCCAGCTCGGGACGCTCGGCGCGGGGAACCACTTCCTGGAGGTCCAGGTGGCGAGAGAGATCGTCGACCCCGAGGCGGCAAAGGCCTTCGGTGTCACCGAAGGACAGGTCTGTTTCATGGTCCACTGCGGCTCGCGGGGTCTCGGCCACCAGGTTGCCACCGATCATTTGCGGGCGCTCGAGGGTGCGCTCGCGAAGTACGGGATCCGTCTCCCCGACCGGCAGCTTGCCTGCGCCCCTATCGCCTCCCCGGAAGGCCGCGCCTACTACGGCGGCATGGTCTGCGCTGCAAACTATGCCTGGGCAAACCGGCAGGTCATCATGCACGAGACCCGAAAGGTGTTTGCAAATCTCTTCGGGATCGACTACGACGAGATGCGGCTCATCTACGATGTCGCGCACAACGTCGCCAAGTTCGAGCGCCACGACGTCGACGGCGCCTCAACGGAGGTCTGCGTCCACCGCAAAGGCGCGACGCGGGCGTTCGGCCCGGGAGCCCCGGGTATCCCCCGGGAGTACGCCGCGGTCGGGCAGCCGGTGATCATCCCCGGGAGCATGGGGACATCCTCCTTCCTCCTCCGCGGCACGGCGACCGCGATGCAGAAGACGTGGGGGAGCACCTGTCACGGCTCCGGCAGGGTGCTCAGCCGGACGAAGGCCAAAAAAGAGGTCTGCGGGAAGGAACTCCGGGAGCACCTCGCAGGAGAGGGCATCCTGGTGCGTGCTCACAGCGACTCGGCCCTCGCGGAGGAGGCGCCCGAAGCCTACAAGCCGAGCCGGGAGGTGGTGCGTGTCGTGCACGAAGCGGGCCTCTCGAATATCGTTGCCCGGCTGGAGCCGCTCGGGGTGATCAAGGGGTGACCTGCAGAACCGGGCTGCTCTGGGACAGCCCCCTCATGTTTTCGCGCCTCATCGAGGACTGCGGCGCCTGCTGCGAGACGGTCAATCCCCATATGCTTGCCTCGCCCTTCTGGCGGGGGAGATTCGTCTCGCTCATCGTGCCGACGGGGTTTGCGAACCCCGACTACTCAAACCTCCTTCCGGCGCTCCGGGCTGCAGAGGGGCGCATCCGGCGTTTTGTTGAGAACGGCGGCCGCCTGCTGGTCTTCGGCGCGGGAGGCCTGCGGGAGGACGCCTACGACTGGCTCCCGTTCCCGGTGACCTACGCGTTCTCGTACGGGCCGCGTGCCGTCCGTTTTACCGGGGAGAGCGACTACAACTCCCTGTTTTCCGGGTACGACCTCGCCGCCGTCGAGTGCGACGGCTCGTTCCCGGCCCACGGGGGCGAGACGCTTGCCGCCTCGGCTGCCGGGGAGGCGCTTCTCGTCGGGAAGGCGGTCGGCGACGGCATGATCCTGGTCTCGAGCATCCACGAGTACCCCTCGCGGGAGTTCCTGAAGGAGTTCTCGTGCGGCGATAGGGAAACCTTATTTTAGATAAACCATGATGGAAAGTAGGGATACGACCATGGAGCAATACATCATCTCTGTCTCGTCGAGAGCGCGGGATCTCGCTCCCGTCATGATCTGCCTCCATGATCTTCTTGGTCGTCTGCCCGTCACGGCACGATCCCGCGACCATCCCGGAGTCCGGATCGAGGATGGGAAGGTCATCGACGAGGCCTATACGGGCCCTATCCTCGAGGAGGTCCTCGAGGAGAACGCCACGAAAAGGGTCCGGCCCCCTGGCGGCCCTTACAAAGGCATCCCGGTTGTCGTGGCGCCGATAAGGGACAGTGAAGGCAGAGCCATCGGCGCAATCGGCATCGTCGATGTGACTGGCATCTTCGATCTGGCGGGTTTCATGGAGCAGAACGCGGGGATCCGAAAACAGGTCTGCGGTGAGGATCCGTGTCCGCTCCCGACCGAGTCGCCTGCAGCGAAAAGGTAATGGCTATGAAGGATACGGCAATCAACGTACTGAAGATTCTCGAAGAATCGCCCGGCCCGGTATCGGGAGAACGGATTGCAGAGCAACTGGGTATCACCCGATTGGCTGTCTGGAAGCAGATACGCGAACTCCGGAGGCTGGGATACAGTATCTCGTCGTCGCGGGCGGAGGGTTACCGCCTCGAAACGAAGACCGACAGGCTCCTCCCTTACGAGATCCGCAAGCATCTCCGCACCCGGGTCATCGGGAGGCAGATCCGCCACTTCGACAGCACCGCCTCCACAAGCTGGGTCGGGAAGAAACTTGCCGACGAGACCGATCCTGAAGACCTGCACGGCATGGTGATCGTCGCCGAAGAGCAGACCGGCGGGGTGGGAAGGCTCGGACGTGCCTGGGTCTCGCCTCCCGGCGGGATCTGGGCCACTATTATATTAAAACCGAAGATCCCGCTCGATCACCTCTTCATGATCACCATGGCCGGGTCGATCGCGATTGCCCGTGCTATCCGCAAGGAGTACGGTATCAGTGCGCTCATCAAGTGGCCCAACGACATCTTCGTCGGGGACAAAAAGGTCGCCGGGCTGCTCCTGGAACTCACCGCGGAGGCGGATACCGTGCACTACGCCCTCCTCGGGCTCGGGATCGACGCGAACGTCTCCCTCGACGAACTCTCGTCGAACCTGCGGGATACGGTGACCACGCTCCAGGCCGAGGTCGGCCGCGAGGTCGACCGCGTGGCGCTTCTTGCCCGGGTCCTGTGGGAGTTCGAACTGCGTTACCGGCAGCTCGAGGACGGCGAGTACGATCCTATCATCCGCGAGTGGAAGAGCCTCTCCCTGACGCTCGACCACCGGGTGGCCATCAAGACCCTCAACAAGACCTTTTCGGGAGAGGCCATCGATATCGATGAGCACGGCGCCCTGATCATCCGCAAGGACAACGGGAAGATAGAGCGGGTCATCGCCGGGGACTGTTTCCAGCTCTAGTGCTTCTTGTCAACCATCCAGAATTTTTTGGTTGACAGGATTTTTATTGTCAACCGTCCAAAATAAAATGGTTGACATGATGCACCGCACCCAGATCCTCGCCTACAGTGGTACGTTCGTCGCGCTGATCGCTGCCGGGAGCTGGATATCCATCCCCCTGCCCCCGGTCCCGCTGACGCTCCAGACCCTTTTCGTTCTCCTCTCCGGTGTCGTCATGAAGCGGTATGCGGTGATCCCCGTCGCCCTCTACGTCCTCCTCGGGACGGCCGGCCTCCCGGTCTTTCACAACGGCACGGCGGGCCTCGGGGTGCTTCTCGGGCCCACAGGAGGGTTCCTGGCCGGCTTTATTCCCGCCGCCCTCATCGTCGGGCTCGCCTACGAGCATGAATCGCCGAAGTCCCGGGTCGCAGGGCTGATCGCGGCGATATTTGCGACTTACGTCTTCGGTGTCGCGTGGCTCGTCTACTCTGCGTCGCTCTCGATCTACCAGGCGATCCTGGTCGGCGTCGCCCCGTTCGTCGTCGGTGCCGTCGTGAAGGGCATAGCGGCATATGCCATAGGAAAGCGGGTGGCATGATCGATATCGTCGATCTCCGGCACCGGCTCGTCGATATCCCCGACCTCGCGGTGGATGCGCGTCGCATCGCCGTGATCGGGCCGAACGGGAGCGGAAAGACGACGCTGCTTTCCGTCTGCTCCGGCATTGAGGAGCCCCGGGCGGGGGCGGTCCGGCTTCTCAAGCGGCCGCCGTCCGCCGTGAAGGTCGGGTGGGTCGGGGAGTTCCCCGACCGGACGCTCCTCTTCTCCCGGGTATACGACGAGATCGCGTCGACCCCCCGGTTCCGCCACCACCCCTGCCCCGAGACGGATGAGCGGGTCAGGGCGGCCGCAACCCGGGTCGGTATATCGCACCTCCTCGACAGGAAGGTCTCGTCTCTCTCCGGGGGCGAGAAGGCCCTCGTCGCGCTGGCCGCGGCCTGTGCCGACGACCCCGAGGTGCTCGTCCTGGACGAGGCCGACTCGCACCTGGATGCCGGGACGGTGGAGCGCGTCTACCGCGTGGTGCAGGAGAGCACGGCGGCCCACGTGCTCTGGTGCACGCAGTCGATGGACGCCGCGGCCGGTGCGGACTACGTCCTCTTCATGGAGAACGGCCTCGTCCGGCACCAAGGCACACCGGAAGAGGTCTTCTCCGCGCTCGAGGAGACGTGCTTTTATCCCACGATGTGGAGGGTTCTCCGGTGAGGGTCGACCTCGAGGATCTCGTCTTCTCCCGGGATTCGTTCACCCTCCGGGGCAGCGGCACCTTCGGTGCGGGCGTGCACCTGGTCAGCGGGCCGGTGGGAAGCGGGAAATCGACACTCGCCCTTCTGCTCGCGGAACTGCTCCAGCCCGGGAGCGGCGCCGTCCGGCGGCACGGCGTCTCGTCGGCCCTGCTCCTGCTGCAGTTTCCCGAGCACCACGTCACCTGCCCGACGGTTGCCGAAGAGGTCCGTTCCTGGGGGCTTGCCCCGGAGGACGTGCTTCTCCGGGCGAACCTTGTCGGGCGGGGGGACGACGACCCGTTCCACCTCTCCCGCGGGGAACTCAGGAGGCTGACCCTGGCCTGCGCCGTCACGCGGAACCCGGACCTGCTGATGCTGGACGAACCGTTCAGTTCTCTCGACTGCGTCGCGAAGAGGGAGGCCTGCAGGACGATCGAGGAGCGCGGCGCGGGCATCACGATCATTTTCTCGCACGAGCGCGCGGTCCTGCCCCGGGTGGATGCCGTCTGGGAGATAGAGGACGGAGCCCTGACACCCCGCGGCAGCGTGCCCGACGTGATCCCCCTCTGGCGGCACGCCCCGCCCTACCTCGCGTATGCCCTGCGGGAGGGTGCGCGTCCGGAGAACATCAGGCTGTCCGACGCCCGGGAGGCGTTATGCAGGATCCGCGGCTGAGGCTTCTTGCCGCCGCGGTCCTCTCGCTCGCTGCGTTTGCGAGCACGGCGGGAGCCGTCGCGGCTCTCGCCTGGTGGCTCCTCTTTACCCCGCGCACGAAGGCCCTCCCGCGGCCCGGAGTGCTTCTCTCCCTCATCGCGATGATCGCGGCAACAGCACTCCTCTCGGCGTGGGGAGGCGGCCCCGGGCTCTCCTACCTGATCCGGATGATCGCACTCCTCCTCCTCGCCACATGGGTGTACGCCGAGACGGAAGAAGGAGAAGTGCTCGCCGTGGCGGTCTGGGCCCTCGGGAACCGGGTGGGGTTCGAGATCGGGCTCATCGCCGAGATGGGGCTTACAGGCCTTGCCGTGATCCGGCAGGAGATCGAGCAGATGCGGGTAGCAATGGCGCTGAAGGGAATCCGGCCCGGCGTGCGCTCGATCGTGCCGCTCGCCATGACTCTCATCGTCACCCAGATCAGGAGAGCCGACGAGATTGCCGGGCTGCTCGTAGTACGGGGATACACGATCGGGGGTCGGGTATGCCCCGGATTTGAAGCGGATCCACGGGATGTCCTGGCCTCAATAATGGCCGTAATACCCGTTCTTTTATCGACTCTCCCGCTTCGCGACGTTTTTATATTAGTAGGATGAATTTTTTAGAGGCTTTATTGATATATTCTCAGCCCTTCGAGGTGTAAAATTCGATGTGTGCTGCCAAATTAGATTCACTCAATATCACCGATACCACGCTTAGGGACGCGCATCAGTCGCTCATCGCCACCCGGCTCAGGACTGAGGACATGCTCCCTCTTGCCCGTGCCATCGATGAAGTCGGTTTCTTCTCTGTCGAGGCCTGGGGCGGGGCAACCTTTGACAGCTGCATCAGATTTCTCAACGACGATCCCTGGGAACGTCTCCGGATGCTGAAGGCCGAGCTGAAACGCACCCCCATCCAGATGCTCCTGCGGGGCCAGAACCTCGTGGGCTACCGGCACTATCCCGACGACGTCGTGGAGAAGTTCGTAGAGGCGTCGGCAGAGAACGGGATCGACATCTTCCGGGTCTTCGATGCATTGAACGATATCCGGAATATGAAGAAGGCGATGGAGGAGGTCAAGAACGTCGGGGCGCACCTGCAGGGCGCGATATCCTACACGACGAGCCCGGTTCACTCCGTCGCGACGTTCGTTGAGATGGCGGAGGAGCTCTATACGCTCGGCTGCGACTCGATCTGCATCAAGGATATGGCCGGCCTGATCATGCCGCACGATGCCCGCGACCTTATCGCCGGGATCAAGAAGACGGCGGACGTCAGGGTCTGCCTCCACTCTCACTGCACGAGCGGCGTCGCGCCCCTGAGTTACCAGGCGGCGATCGATGCGGGCGTGGATATCCTCGATACGGCGATGTCGCCGTTCGCCCTCGGCACCTCCCAGCCTCCGACGGAGAGTGTCGTTGCAAGCGTTGCCGGGACGCCGCGCGACACCGGGATCGATCTTCTCCCGCTCCGGAAAGTCAGGAACATCTGCCGCGAGATGCGGGAGAAGTACGAGCCGCTCTTCAACTCCATCGCGGACCGGGTCGACTCGGACGTGCTGATCTACCAGCTCCCGGGCGGGATGATCTCGAACCTTGTCTCGCAGCTCAGGGAGCAGGATGCGCTCGACCGCCTGGACGAGGTGTTCCGCGAGATCCCCCGGGTGAGGGAGGATCTTGGCTACCCGCCGCTCGTTACGCCGACGAGCCAGATCGTGGGGACCCAGGCGGTCTTCAACGTCCTGATGGACGGGGAGCGCTACCGGAACGTGACGAAGGAGGTAAAGGACTACGTCCGCGGCCTCTACGGACGCTCTCCCGCCCCGATCGGCCCCGAGATCCGGAGGACGATCATCGGCGACGAGGAGCCGGTCACGGTTCGCCCGGCGGATCTTCTCGCGCCCATCTACGAGCAGATGAGGAAGGAGGCGGAGGAGCAGGGCCTCGTCACCAGAGAGGAAGACGTTCTCACCTACATCCTCTACCCGAGCATCGCTCCGTCGTTCCTCCGGGGCGAGCGTCAGGCCGAGGCGATCCCCGAGATGGCACCCGCCGGACCGGTGGGGGTTGCGGAGATCCCCCGCTCCATGGAGGTCGAGGTGGACGGCGAGATCTTCTCGGTCCGGATCATCACCGTGGAGGGAGGCTCCGTCGCGGCCCCGTCGGCCGCCGCCGCGTCGGCGGCGGCTCCCCGCGGAGACGTCGCCGGCGGCGTCAAGAGCAACATGCAGGGCATGGTCCTGAAGGTGATGGCCCAGCGCGGGAGCACCGTCAGGAAGGGCGACACGCTCATCGTCCTCGAGGCGATGAAGATGGAGAACCCCATCCCCAGCCCCCGCGACGGCACGGTCTCGGAGATCTTCGTGGATGCCGGGGACGTCGTGCAGAACGGCGACGTGCTGATGGTCATTGAGTGAGGGCTGCTTGCGCGATGAAATACTTTGACAAGATCCTGATTGCCAACCGCGGCGAGATCGCCATCCGGGTCATGCGGGCCTGCCGGGAACTCGGGATCGACACGGTCGCGATCTACTCCGAGCCGGACAGCAACGCGCTCCACGTCAAATACGCCGACGAGGCGTTCTGTGTCGGGGAGGCGCACCCGTCGAAGAGTTACCTCAACAAGGAGCGGATCTGCGACGTGGCGAGGAAGACCGGGGCCGAGGCGATCCACCCGGGATACGGGTTCCTCGCGGAGAACGCCGGGTTCGCGAAACTGGTCGAGGAAGAAGGTCTGACGTTCATCGGGCCGTCGTGGAAGACGATCGAGGCGCTGGGCTCGAAGATCGGGTCGAAGCGGATGATGCGCGAGGCCGGCGTCCCGGTCCTTCCCGGCACGCCGGAGGGTGTCACGAGCGTCGATGCAGCGAAGAAGGTCGCCGCGGAGATCGGCTACCCGGTGATCGTGAAGGCGAGCGCGGGCGGCGGCGGTATCGGGATGCATATCGCCGAGAGCGAGGGAGAGCTCGAGGAGGCGATCGACAAGGGCATGCGGATTGCCCAGTCGGCCTTCGGGGACCCGACGATCTTCGTGGAGAAGTACCTCACGAAGCCGCGCCACATCGAGATCCAGGTGCTTGCGGACGCGAAAGGGCACACCGTCCACCTCTACGACCGCGAGTGCTCGATCCAACGCCGGCACCAGAAACTGCTTGAGGAGGCGCCCTGCCCGATCATGACGCCCGCTCTCCGGGAGCAGATGACGGCGTCGGCCATCGCCGCCGCAAGAGCGGCGAACTACAAGAACGCCGGCACGGTGGAGTTCCTCTACGCAAACGGCAACTACTACTTCATGGAGGTGAACACCCGGCTGCAGGTGGAGCACACCATCACGGAGTTCGTCACGGGGGTCGATATCGTGAAGCAGCAGATCGCGGTCGCGGCCGGCGAAGATCTCGCGATGGACCAGGAAGATATCAGCATCCGGGGACACGCGATCGAGTGCCGGATCAATGCGGAGGACCCGCTGAACAACTTCACCGCCGATCCGGGCAAGATCGTCCGCTACCGCTCCCCGGGCGGCCCGGGGATACGGGTCGACTCCGGCATCCACATGGGCTACACCATCCCCTCACACTACGACTCGATGATCTCGAAGCTCTGCGCCTGGGGCTCCGACCGCGAGGAGGCGATCCAGCGGATGCGCCGGGCCATCTACGAGTACGTCATCCTGGGCGTGAAGACGACGCTCCCGCTCCACTACGCGATCATGCACAACGCCCACTTCATCGCCGGCGACACCCACACGCACTTCCTGCAGGAGGAGCACATCGCGACGAGCCTGCGCCGTTACCTCCACGAAGAGGAGGCGCGTATGCAGACGCTGGCCGACTCGCTCCGCCAGGGGAAGCACATAGCGGCGATCACGGCGGCGGTCGATGTCTATATCCGGAAAAACTCGAAGTAACCCTCCATCCAATTTTTCCGGTAAGCCATAAGGTTTATTTGGCAATACAGCATTGTTATACTGCACTTTGTGTGCTGCGGTGGCCTAGTCGGTTAGGGCGCCAGACTCATAGGGTTTTGTGAAGAACGGTGCGTCCAAGCCTGGGACATCTGGAAATCGTGGGTTCGGATCCCACCCGCAGCATCTTAAAAGTTGGTTTGGAATCCAATTTTGAAAAGAGCGTTTTTCTCTTGAGATTACTCTCTCACGATCCTACTCTGTTACCGAAGATAAAGAGTTTTTTCATGTGCACGATTGTAATCTCTGGTCGTTTAGCTTGCCCGCTCCCCTTGATGTTCATCCCCCTGCTCCCCGAGAGGCAATCACCATCAAGTACACCGAAATTAACAATTATGATAAGGTTGGTGTACTAAATGAGGAATACGGGAGACAGCAAGTGACAATTGATATCCTGAAGTCCATCGCCCGCGACGGGCAGGTGTTCACGCTTGAGCAGCTGCACCGGCAGACACAGATCCCAAAAAGCGTACTCTCGGTGATGCTCTCCCGTTGGGAAGATCGGGGCTTCGTCGAGCGGATCGAGAGGGGAAAGTACCTGATCATCCCGCTTGAGAGCGAGAAGGGCAAGTACACGCTCCACGAGTTCGTGATTGCATCGCACCTCGTCCGGCCGTCCGCGATTGCATACTGGAGCGCTCTCCACTACCACGGCCTGACTGAACAGATCCCGGTAACGGTCTTTGTCCAGACGACGGCGCGGAAGAAGAAGAACCAGCTCGAGGTATTCGGCGTGGACTACCGGATCGTGCGGGTAAAGCCGGAGAAGTTCTTCTGCTTCAAGAAGGAGTGGATCGAGGAGACACCGGTCACCGTCACCGACAGGGAGAAGACTATAGTCGACTGCCTCGACAGACCCGAATACGCGGGAGGGATCGTCGAGGTCGCAAAGGCGCTGGAGAGCGCATCGCTGGATCGCGAGACCCTGAGTCGATACGCCCAGCAGCTCGGGAACAACGCTGTTGTCCGGAGGCTCGGGTACCTGAGCGAACAGATGGGAATTCCACTGGATCTGCCTCTCCCGACATCCAGGAGGTATCTCCTCCTCGATCCTACGATGCCGCACCAGGGAGAGAACGATCCGAGGTGGCGGCTGGTCATCAACACCGAGATTACGCTTCAGGGGGACTCCGAGTGATACCGATCGTGGAGATCAAAGAGGCCGCCCGTGCCTTCGGGGTTCCCCCATCGACTATCGAGTGGGACTATGTGCAGAACTGGCTCCTCGCTCATCTGAGCGTCCTCCCCATGGCGCTGAAAGGCGGGACAGGGATCCGGAAAGTCTTCATCGAGAACTACCGCTTCTCGGACGATCTCGATTTCACCCTGCTGGAGCCGTACGAAAAGGAGGGCCTGCAGGAGGCAGTGAAGGACGCGGTATCCCGCGCGCGAGAGGAGAGCGGCATCAGGTTCGAGGAGGATATCAGCATTATCGAGACGGCGACCGGATTCCGGGCGACGGCCCTGTTCAGGATCATCCCCATGAACGCATCCACCCCGACCAAGATCATCATCGACCTCACGACCATGAGTAACGAAAGCGTTCTGCTCCCCGGAGATCCGACAGATATGGCAACCGCCGTCCCCTGTGGCACAAGAAGAGGAGTGTTGCCGGAAGATCGGCCCTGATCGGGTCCGCTCTTCCGGGTAAAACTGTCCGATCCTTTTCAGGCGGTCTCAGGCATCCAGCTCTCGACGAGATCTGGGTTGTTCTGGATCCACTCTTTCGCCACATCGTCGGGGTCGTCGTTTGCACTGAAGTCACCGATCCAGACGCTCTGCACGTCCGGTGAGACCTGGAAGTTCTTCAGGAATTCGTAGACCCACGGGAAGTCATCCTTGAAGTCTTTCCGCGTCACTGTGTAGACGACGTCGTCGTTGTTGCCGAAGAAAGCCTGCGGATCCTCGAGTTTCTTGATATCGTAGTCCAGCATCATGTAATGCGGCTCCCATGCGCAGAAGACGATCCAGTCGCCGCGTCCTTCGGCACGCTGAACCTCGGCGAGCATGGCCGGCGTGCTGCTGATCTGCACCTCAAATCCGTCGAGGCCGTACGCCTCGATGGATTTCTCCGCAGCTATCGTCATTCCGTTCCCGGCTTCGAGCGTCACGATGCGACCGTCGAACTTCTCTGCGTTGCCTTTCAGGTCGGGGATGGAGTGAATGCCGGCATCGTAGACATACCCCGGCACGCCAAGGCCGAGCCACGTCTCGTTGACATTGATGTTGACGAGCTCGAGTTTGTCACCGTACTTGTCCCAGTACGGCTTCTGGGTCGCCGGTAACCACCCACCGAGAAGGACGTCAACATCGCCCCTTTCAGCCATTGCGGTATAGATGAGGCCAGGATCCGCGATCGACATGATCTCGACGTCGTAGCCGTTTGATTCAAGGATGTTCTTGACAACGTGCGTCTTGACGGTTACTCCCGGCCAGTTGGGCGTGCCGAAGACAATCGTTTCTGCAGGGTTTGTCTCCTGCTCCTGGGCTATGGTGTCGGTGCAGCCTGCTGTAAAGAGGCATGCGGTGATCACAAGTGACGACAAAAGAAGGATGAGATGCTTCCGATGAACATTTTTTCGATTTTTTTTCATCAATTCAACTCCACGCTGTAACGTTGCGAGTTAAGTTTACTTATGTGTTGCGTTCCTGAAATCTGCCATAATTCGGGGTTTTCCTCCGGATACCTCTCAGTCTCAGCAAGGATCTGGATCTGCTGTACAACCTTCTAAGGTATCTGCATATGCTCGCAATTCTGCGAATTTATCTGGTAAAATCGGGCGTAATTTTGATTTTCGTGTCTCCGATATGGCGATATCGCGCTCTTCACCCCTGACCGGCGGATCTATTTGAATTAAACCCATTAAATATTTATTTTGCCCTACCGTAGCTTTTTACCCGCATGAAATCGGATTCAGGGCGTGATCTGATCGGTCGGTACCGGTTGTTGCACGTTGACCTATCAAATAAAACAATTACCTCCGAACCCATCCCGGAAGACCTCCTTGTCCGTTTTCTTGGTGGAAAGGGTCTTGGAGCGGCATATCTGTACCGGGAAACTCCGCCAAATGTGGATCCGCAGTCTCCGGAAAACTGTCTGATCTTTATGCTCGGGCCCCTGACCGGGATAGCCCCTGCTTCATCGCGCTGCTGTGTTCTCACGAAATCCCCGCTGACCGGCGCATTGACTGACTGCTATTCGGGAGGGCGTTTCCCGGCGCACCTGCGCTACAGCATGCCCGATCACCTGGGGATGGTGATACACGGGGCGGCGGCAAACCCGGTCATGCTGGTCATCGAGGACGGAGCGGCAGAGATCCGTGATGCCGATCACCTCTGGGGTCTTGACACGAAAGAAACGGCTGCAGCCCTCGACGGCTACACGACCGCCGCGATCGGCCCTGCAGGGGAGAACCTGGTCAAGTTCTCGACAATATCGACGGACGGCGGTATCCACCACGCCGCCCGCGGCGGCCCCGGCGCTGTCATGGGCGCAAAGCGCCTCAAGGCCATCGCAGTGAAGCCCGCTTCGGAGCCCGAGATGCCGCAGAATCTGCGGAACCTGCGCAGAGAGCACATGCGGCACCTCCGCACCACAGACGACCTCGCCGCGACGCGGGACGAGGGGACGATAAGTTTCCTTGCGCCGGTGAATGAGGTGGGCGCGCTGCCGACGCGTTACTGGACGGAAGGGCGGTTTGAGAGGGTCGATGCGATCGATACGGTTGCGGTGCAGCGGCATACGAAGAAGCGGGTCACCTGCCATGCATGCCCGATCGCCTGCGGCTACAATCTTGCGTTCCCGGAAGACGGTGGGGAGGTCTTCGAGACCGGGAAAGGTCCGGAATATGAGACGGTCGTCCTGAACGGGCCGCTCCTGGACATCGGCGATCTCAAGGAGATCGCCCGGATCGGCGAACTCTGCGACCGCCTCGGAATCGATACCATGAGCACCGGAAACGTGCTCGGGTTCGCGATGGAGTGTCATGAGATGGGCGTCCTCGACCATCCGATACGCTTCGGCGACGGGAAGGGTGCACGCGACCTGATCAGCCTGATCGCGAAGCGCGAGGGGATCGGCGATCTCCTCGCCGAGGGTGTGCGGGCAGCCTGCCAGACCCTCTATAACGGCAGCCTGGAGCATGCCGTCGAGGTGAAAGGCCTCGAGTGCCCCTCGTTCGATCCCAGGGCATCCTACGGCCTTGCCCTGGCATATGCGACGAGCGATCGCGGCGGCTGCCACACCCGTGCACTGCCGATCGTCACCGACGCCCTCGGAGGAGAACGCGACCCCTATTCGGTCGAAGGGCAGGCCGAAGCGGTGATCGCAGATCAGAACTTCAGAGCCCTCACCTACTCGCTCATCGCGTGTGACTTTGCGGAGTATTCACCCGAGCAGGCGCTCCGGTGGCTGAACGCGCTCGGTTTCGATCTCTCCGGCACCGATCTCGAGGTCACCGGTGAGCGGGTCTGGAACATGACGCGACTCTTCAATGTCAGGGAGGGTTTTTCAAGAGCCGCAGATTCCATGCCCGAACGGTTCGGCGAACCGCTGCAGGGCGGAGGGCCTGCGGCAGGAAACGCCGTCAGGCCGGAGGAATTCACGGGTATGCTGGATGAGTATTACCACCTCCGCACCTGGGACGAAGACGGCATTCCGGCCCCGGAGTGCATCCAGCGACTCGGTCTTGCCGATTTTTCGCCGGGCCAGCAGGCTGGCGGGCGCCGCTGAGACAGATGAAAAGCAACAACGAAACTGAAACGAGAGAAAAGGAGATTAGATTATGGCAGATAAGGTACTTGCAGGAAAGGTTGCTCTGGTAACAGGATCGGGTGCAGGAAACGGACAGGGAAGCGCCCTGAAACTGGCGTCGATGGGCGCCAAGGTCGTGGTGAACGACATCCGGGTCGAGCGTGCCGAAGAGACGGCGCAGCTCATTCGGAATGCCGGTGGCGAGGCGATCGTGACCGCAGGCGATGCAACGAACCCTGACGATGTCGCGGCGGTCGTCCGGAAGGCAGAGGAGGCCTGCGGGCAGATCGATATCCTGGTCAACAACGTCGGCTTCTTCGGTGCCGTCAAGTTCGTCGACCAGACGTATGAGGAGTGGAAGAAGGATCTCTCGATCAATCTGGACGCTATGTTCCTCTACACAAAAGCTGTTCTCCCCGGGATGATCGAGAGGAAGTCGGGCAAGATCATCAACATCTCGTCGGATGCAGGGAAAACCGGGTACCCGGAACTTGTCTCCTACAGTGCAGGCAAGCACGGCGTCGTTGGGTTTACCCGTGCGCTCGCCGCCGAGATGGCAGAACACCGGATCAACGTGAATGCAGTCTGCCCTGGCTACATCGAGACCGCGATGCACCGAAACTTCCTTGAGGGCTGGGCGAAGGCCACCAGCAGCACGTTTGAAGAGATCGAGAAAGAGGCGCTTGCTTCCATTCCGCTCGGGTCGTTCGGCAAGCCCGAGTACGTCGGCAACGTCGTCGGGTTCCTCGCCTCTCCCGATGCCGATTGGATGACCGGCCAGGCGCTCAATATCAGCGGCGGTCTTGAAACCCACTAATCTTTTCTTCGTACATCCCACCGTCCCGTGAGGGGGCCGTGTTGAATAATTCTGGTCACCCGACCGCAATCGTCGCCCGTATCCCACAGATGCGGGGCCGGCCTCGTGCAGCCGCCGGGCATCTCTCACAATTGTTCGCTCCTGATCTCGCAACGATCAGGGTTTTAAAAACAGTAAGAAATTGAAACCCGCATCATCACGCATTGCCGACAACGAACTGCACATCCTTCGCCAGCCCGGGATCGTACCTCGTCGCATTTTCAAAACACAGCGCCGCCTCATCGGTCACATTCATATTCGTCAGAATGACTCCTTTCAGGAACCAGGCCACCCCGTATTCCGGGTCCAGTTCAAGCGCCCTGTTGCAGCTCTCCATTGCTTCGGCGTACTGACCGTAACAGTTGTTGTAGTACATTCCCCGGATGCACCACGCCTCAGCATTGTTTGGCTCCGCTACAACCCGGTTATCGTAATATTCCTGGCTTGCATTCACTTTTTCCATAAAATATGTCATGTTTTCGTTATTCCGGCTTTCAGTGTAGGTCGTACAGCCGCTGGAGAAGAGAATGAGAATTAACGCACAGCAAAGGCATGCGGTCGGCGACGGGAACTTCATAGAGCCGTATTGGACCTGACAATTAATGAAGGCTACGCCGCTCGCAGAGAATGCCCATTGCCCGTTCTGTTTTCCGTCTCATCTCAAGGAATATATACCCGAAGAACGATGTGTCGCCGGATCCGTTTGTGACCCGACCGAGGTGAAAAATGGCGAAAGTTGCACGTGAAATGGTGGAGAAGGCAGGAGTCGACGTCGAAAAGCTCCTCGAGCTGCTCATCAAGAACGCATCGGCCGAACTGACGACGTATTACTACTATACCATTCTCCGCGTCAACCTGATCGGGCTTGAGGGAGAGGGAATAAAAGAGATCGCCGAGACGGCACGCGTCGAGGATCGCAACCATTTCGAGGCGCTTGTTCCCCGCATTTATGAGTTGGGCGGGAAAATTCCTGAAAACATGGTGGATTTCCACGAGATGTCCGCCTGCAGGCCCGCACGGTTGCCGGAAGACCCGAGAGATATCACCGGGATGCTCACGGTGCTGGTGAACGCGGAGCGATGCGCCGTAAGAGGGTATACGGAGATCTGCAACCTGACTGCCGGCAAGGATCACCGTACCTACGACCTCTCACTCTCGATCCTCAACGAGGAGATCGAGCACGAGTCATGGTTCTCCGAGTTTCTCGGAGAAGGGCCTTCAGGCCATTTCCTGCGGAGAGGAGAGACGTCGCCTTTTGTTTCGAAGTTCCTTCGATAGAGAAAGGCGTTCCCTCTTCTTTTTTACGATGAAGCGCTGTCGATCGCCCGGGTGCAAAATCCCATCGGACCGAACCGCAGGTCTGTGCGCCGCCCCGGAGTAACACGATGCTCGCCCACTTTGCCGGGTTAAATCCGGTTCACCAGGCGCTTCTCGCCGGACTTTTCACCTGGGGACTGACCGCTCTCGGCGCAGGAGGCGTTTTCCTCTCGCGGGAGATGAACCGCCGGAGATTGGACGCCATGCTCGGGTTTGCAGCCGGTGTTATGATCGCTGCCAGTTTCTGGTCGCTCCTGTTACCTGCGCTCGAGCTATCCGGATCGACCGGTCTGCAGGCCTGCATTCCGGTTGCTGTCGGGTTCCTCGCCGGGGGGGTGTTCCTGAGAGGCCTCGATATCCTGCTCCCGCATCTCCACCCGGGATATCCGCTCCGGGAGGCGGAAGGGCCGAGTTCGTCCCTCCGCAGGACAACGCTTCTCGTGATCGCCATCACGATGCACAATATCCCGGAAGGGCTTGCGGTCGGGGTAACGTTTGGAGCCGTCGCTACAGGTCTCCCCCACGAAACCCTGGGAGCGGCGATTGCTCTTACCGTCGGCATCGGCCTGCAGAACTTCCCCGAAGGCTTTGCCGTATCGGCCCCGCTCGCCGGGGAAGGGTATTCCCGGATCAGGAGCTTCTGGTACGGTCAGCTCTCTGCGGTTGTAGAACCCGTTGCTGCTGTTCTGGGGGCAGCCGTGGTGTTTATCGTCCAACCGCTGCTCCCGTATGCCCTCGCCTTTGCTGCCGGTGCGATGATCTTCGTCGTCGGGGAAGAGGTGATCCCCGAATCGCAGAGGCATGGGAATACGGATCTCGCCACAATGAGCCTGCTCGTCGGATTCGTAACGATGATGGTATTGGATGTCACGTTCAGCTGATCCGTGCAGCCTGTTGGTCATGATGGTGGACGCAAGTTAGACCCGGCCGGGGCAAAGGGGCGTCTTGGGTCGCTCGAACCGTGGCGAAGTGCGACCGCTCCCGTGATCTCCGCCGTCCTGCAGAAATAGTGCCCCGTGCAACCGCCTGTCCCCTCCCTCATCGCAGCCCCGCACAAAGGTATTTTATGTATGACAACAGATTAAATGAGGTAAACGGGGCGTGAAAACGCAATCGATGCATCTTCCGTCTCCGTTCATGCACTGAGCATGTTACCACCTCATATCCGGGCGAGGGTTGCCAAGCCAGGTCAAAGGCGCTAGGTTGAGGGCCTAGTCTCGTAGGAGTTCGAGCGTTCGAATCGCTCCCCTCGCATTCGTTTTTCCAGATAACCGTTAAGGAGCTCCCAGCGCCCGCGCAATGCCGCCGGTCCAGGCTTCGATCTCGTCCCAGTCGCGGAAGTCGCCCTCGGGAAGGAGCGCACGCCCGGCCGGCAGCTTCCGGATCAGCCGGTGCTGGAGTCCGAGCCTGCCCGGGTCCAGCGCACCGAAGAAGACGCGGTGGTCCCGGGGGTGGATGACCTCCCGGAACTCGGCGATCTCTTTGGGCTCCAGTTCCGGGTCGTCCGGGCTCGTTCCCGGCTCGAGTCGGAGCGGGCCGCTGCTGAACAGCCACACCGGCCGTTCGGCAAGGACTGTCCGGTTCCGCCGCACGATCTCCGCCGCCTCCTTCATCCAGTGCTCCATATACACGGCACTCCCGATCACGGCGGCGTCGTACTCCCCGGGGTCCGGGTCCGTGTCGACGCTCCGGGCTTCCGCCTGCACGTCATGCTCCCGCAGCTTTTCGGCGATGAACTCCGCGATGCCTCTTGTAGACCCGTATCTACTTTTGTAGACAACGATAACGTTCATGTGCGCCCGCTCCTCGAAGGCACCTGAATCCCGTCGCCTCATAAGCATAACTGCTTGTTCGGGCCCGGGGGTGTACACCGGCCCGCCCGCAGAAGATCGCTCATCCATCCTGCGTGCTTTTCCTGAGCGTGAACCGGAACGCAGCCCCCTCCTCAGGATGCCCGGGCACCCGGTCCTCCACCCGGATCTCCCCGCCGTAGCGCTCGATGAGCATCCGGGAGATGAAGAGTCCAAGCCCCTTGCCCGGACCTCTGGCTTTTCCGCGCTCCAGCCGGCGGAAAAGTCTCTCCTTCACATCGTCCGGAACACCGGGACCGGTGTCTTCGACCGAGACCTCGACCTCCCCGTCCAGCTCGCTGACCCGGATGGTCACCTCAACGTCCGGTCCACCGAACTTGACAGCGTTGCCGATGAGGTTCGCAAAAACCTCGGAGAGGAGTTCGTCCGCCCTCACCTCGACCGGCGCGGCCTCGTACCGGATCGATGCCCCGGGGAAGGCCTCGATCTCCTTTCGGACGACGGTATCGAGGTCCACCGGAACAAACAGGGACGGGTCCTCCTGAAGCCGCCTGATGGTGGCGACATTCCGGAGAATTTCATTGCTCTTCTCGACACTGCCGTGCAGTTTCTCTGCATACGCACCCGGCTCGCCCTCCAGCATCTCGAGCATGAGATCCGCGTACATCGTCGTGACGGTGTTGGCGTTCCTGATGTCGTGGGTCATGATGTCGAGATACAGGTTCGCCTCACGGTGCGCATCTTCAAGTTTCTCGTAAAGTTGTCTTCGCTCCTCTTCCACCCGCTTCCGATCGGTGATGTCCCTGATATTGACGGTGGTGATCGGACTCCCGCGGACGGTGCAGTGTGCCACCGAGACCTCAAGCCACATCTCTCTGCCGTCCCGGCGCCGGAAGAATATCTCCCTTGGCTCCTGCATGCCGGAACCTTCCGGGACCGGGATGCTTATCAGATCCCTGATAGGCCTCCCGACGACCTCCCTGCTGCTGTAGCCGAGTATGCTCTCGGCGGCAGCATTCCATACCAGCACGTTTCCTCCCGCATCCAGGCCGATGATTGCGTCGGGGGACGACTCGATCAGAAACCTGTAGCCTTTGCTGGAGGGAGGAAAGATGTAGTCCAGCACGTAATGAACGTCCGCCATGCGGTTGCCTGAAAGGCGGAGGATCAGGAGCAGGGCCAGCAGGAAGTACAGGGAGGCACCCCACTGCCCTGCCCTGCCTGCCCAGGCCATGAGGTCGCCGCGGGACAGGGTTAGCAGGTACGCGATCTGGCCGAGGGCGAGAAGAGCCAGCGCCAGACCGTATAGGTACTGGAACGACGAACGCGAACGAATATAGTTTACAAATACCACCAGCGCAGCAGCGGCAAAGAGACCCGCAGCGAGGGTGACGACCACCTGCCGGATCGCGGTCCCTCCCTCCCCCGGGATGAAGAATTCGGGAATCACCCCGGCCGTGCTCGCGATGACGATCAGGGTGACCGCCGCTATGCTGCCGTCGTAGCCCGCTGCGAGCGCAACCGCCCGTTGTCGCGGATCGGGCCTGGCGAGTCCGATCGAGAAGACGGCGATCAGAGCGCCGGCAAGATGCAGGGCACCGGCGAGAACGGCACCGAGATTCTGGATCTGCACCCCGTTGTTCAGGCTGATCGGGGTCCCGAACAGGTTCGCAAGCAGAATGGCCAGGCTCAGCACGAGAATGCCGGACCCCATCCAGACAAGCTGCAGCCGCCCGGTCTTCATCGCGGCCCATGCCACGAGAACGGCCAGGAGCACGGAACCCATGTTCGGGAGGACGTTGAGTGCCGCCTGGAAGGAAGCAACGAAATCAAACGGAATATTCACGAAGGACTGGGCCGCAACGACCAGTGCCAGCAGAAGGACGGGCGCGGCGGCAAGCAGCTGCCAGTTGAGCCTCTGGTTCACGGGTCCGGTGCTGCTGTCTGCTGAAGCCATCCAAGTTGCCCGATTACAAGCTTGTTGTTGTGCTACATTAACACCAGGTATTGAGAGCATACCGTCAGACACCCTGGACCCGACGACTTCTCGCGGTCTTATCCCCGGAGATGGGAGGAGAGAAGAGGTGTTATATCCTGTCCGGGAGGCTTACGCCAGCGCTTCGTGACGTTGCTGGCAGCGTGCCTGCAGTTCGTCCCACTCGTCCGGGTGCTCCTCTGCCCACTCAAGGATCGCGTGGACAATCCGGCCCGCGACTCGGGATCCCCCCGGTAGTTTACCAGGATGCAATCAACCACCACTTCGATCTGTTCTTCCGGATGCTGGCTGTTCTCTGCCATAGTGAGCCCTCCTGATACACCGCGGGTGCTCATACCGGGTGAAGATCCGACAGCATATAATCCTGATCCTCTCCGGGCGGCGGCGCCCGATAATCCCTCCGCTGCCCGATACGGGACTCCAACCCCTGCCTTTTGCCACCAGCCCTCTTCCGCCGCCGCCGCCGCAGGGGTTATCGTGCCCGGAAGAGAACAGATACGGGAACGATCATGAAACTCGGCGTGCTCTTCTCCGGCGGGAAAGACTCCACGTTCGCCTGCTGGAAAGCGATGCAGCAGGAAGAAGTAGTCTGCCTGATTACGGTCATCTCTCGGAACCCCGAGAGTTACATGTTCCACACCCCGAACATCCGCCTCGCCGCACTGCAGGCCGAGGCGGCAGGGCTCCCGCTCGTGGAGGTGGAGACGGCGGGGGAGAAGGAGGAAGAGCTCCTGGACCTGAAGCGGGCTCTTCTTGTCGCCCGGGAGCAGTTCGGGATCGAAGGAGTCGTCACCGGGGCGGTTCTCTCAGTCTACCAGGCAGCCAGGGTCCAGCGGGTCTGCCGTGAACTGGGCCTCTGGTGCTTCAACCCGCTCTGGAGCCCGGATCAGGAGGCCTACATGGAAGAACTCATCGACGCGGGATTCCGGGTCGTCATCGTGGGCGTCTTCTCCAGCCCCTTCGACGCATCCTGGCTCGGGAGGGAGATCGACCGCCGCACCCTCGACGAACTCCGGGAGATCGCCCGGAAGTACCGGATCACCCTCACCGGCGAAGGAGGGGAGTTCGAGACGTTTGTCGTCGACGCCCCCTTCTTCTCCCGGCGTGTCGCGATCGAGGAGGCATCAAGAGACTACCGGAACTACAACGGCGTTCTCCGGATCGAGCGGGCGGGGCTGGTGGCGAAATGATCCTGGTCGTCGACCTCTGCTATCGGGACGGCTCGCTCTCCCGGGACGAGTTCGTCGGGCCGGTCGAACGGCTTCTCCGCAAGATCGGAGCTCCGTTCTTCACCCGCCACTACACCGCCGTCGGCGCACCGGAGGTCGAGGCCGCTGATGCGGCGATCCTCTGCGGGACGGCGCTCCGGGACACCGGGTTTTCCGGGCACCCGGAACAGTTCCGGTGGCTCCTCTCGTTCGAGCGCCCGGTGCTCGGCATATCTTCCGGCATGCGGGCCCTCGCGGCGGCTTTCGGCGCCGGCACCGAACCGTGCTGTGAGATCGGCATGACTGACGTGGAGGTGCTCGCGCCCGACCCCCTCTTTGCCGGGGAGGAAGGCTTTTCCGCATACGAACTGCACGAATACGCCGCGCGGGTGCCGGATACGTTCGTATCCCTCGCCGCCTCCGACCAATGCGTCCAGGCGATCCGGCACCGCTCGTTTCCTCTCTACGGCCTTCTCTTCCACCCGGAGGCCAGGAACGAGTGGATTATCGAGCGGTTCCTCGGGCTGGTAGAGACCGCCCGTTACCGGCCGTAGCGGTTGATTGTGTTGATCAGGGCTGCGAATCCTTCCATCTCCTTATCGAGCACTTCCGTCCGGGTCATGCCCATGCTCATCTCCGCGTCGGCCGTCAGCATCTCTGGCCCGCGAACCACCTCGCGGTCGACGCCGTCGGCGGAGAGGATCTCCTGGGCCTCAGCGTCGTGGACGAACGCCCGCCCGGGGAGGATCACGACGTCCTCGAGTTTCGCCAGGTCCACCCCGGTGAGGTCGTCGGCGGTGATGAGGCAGGCTATCTCCTTTCTGACCCTGACGACCCTCGATGTCGAGCCGCGGATCGAGAGGATCCGCTGGATGAAGGGGGCCGCGACGCTCCCGGTGATCACCGTCGCACGCTTCCGGACCCGGGGGAGTTTCTTCAAGAGGTCGGGCTCGTGGAGGATCGCAAACGGCGACCCGGTCGAGGGGTCGCCGAGCGGGGTCCCGCTGATCTTCATCGAGAACCGGTCGTTCAGGTCGGTGACGATATCGTGGAACTCGTCGACGGTGTGGACCTGCTGCCCCTCGATGAGGGGAGCGTTGCCGAGGATAAGCCCCTGGTCGGTCCGGTTCGCAAACCGCATCAGGATCAGCCCTTTTGCGCCCCGCTCCTCCAGCCACGCGCAGGTCTGCTCAAGGATTTCGCCGTCGTTGACGCCGGGGATGACGACCGCCGCGGCGTAGACGTCGATTGCACCGCAGAGCCGGTCGAGGACCGCGAGCGAGGCTTCCGGCGTCGGGTCGTGCATCCATTGCCGCCGGAGGTCGGGATCGGCGGCGAAGACGGTGTAGGAGACCTCGGAGAGGCCGTTATCGATGAGGTGGTCGGCGACGGCCGGGTCGTCGAACCCCTTGCCGCTGGTGTAGCCGATATGGAGCGGCACCTCCATGCTGCCGAGCAGTTCGACGAGGTCGCTGAACTCCGGGTAGCAGCTCGGGTCGCCGCCGCCGCTGATGGTGATCCGGTCGACATCGTCGCTCATCATCTGGAGGTTCGCGAGCGTCTCGTCGGCGACGGTCCGGAGGTCCTTGAACCCCGAGTACCCCTCACGTACGCCCCGGGTGCAGTAGTCGCAGCCTTTCTGGAAGGGGAGGCAGTACCTGCAGCCGAACGAGGTCTCCCCCTTGACGTGTTTGAAGTAGCAGTACGAACAGAATCCCCGGCAGTCGAGGCCGGGCCGGCCTCCGAGATCGACGGTGAGGTGCGACATCCTGCTGGTACTTCTGTGCTCCTTTGTTATGAACGTTGCAGACCCGACCGCGGTCGTCATCTCGCGGCCGAACGGGACACCCTGCATCTTTATGCTCCGGCGGGGCGAGGTAGCCGGGGATAACTATGCGGACGAGCCACCGGCTGCTGCTCCGGTTCTATCACGACCCCGGCTACGACTTCTCGCGGGTCGAGGTCGAGTACGTCGACAGAGGAGCACCCGGCGACCGCTCGACGGTTCGGGGCGACCGGGTCCTCGCGCTCGATGCGCAGTACCTGGAGGTGGACGCCGGGACGCACGTGGCGTGTATTCCGTATCACCGGGTCCGGCGGATACTTTATGATGGCGAAATCATGTGGCAGTATGGCGATCGACCGGGGGATGCCGGGGAAGCATGAGGAGAACCGGCGCCATCTTTTTTACCGCAGACAGCCCACGATATAAGGTATGCCCCAGTGGCTTAGCTGGCAGAGCGGCTGACTTGTAATCAGCAGGTCCCGAGTTCAAATCTCGGCTGGGGCTTTCGCTTTTTGGTTCAAATCCTTTGGGCTTCGTTTAATTCCATGCTACGTTCAGCATCCCATAATTACCCCGCTGTCCCGGGAGGATTCCTTGCCGGCCATACCCGATGCCGGCAGGACTGTCCGCCGGGCAACCTGTCCCGGCATAAAACTATATTATTCTCCCGGGAGAATATCCGGCCGGAACCGGAGGGAGTCGCCACGAAGATCAGGGTCGCCCGCTGTTTTGCAGAGGAAAGCGCCGATACGCCTGCGGTCCTGGAGGTCGAAGTGGACCAGGCGGATGTCCCTGCCGCAGACGAGATCCTGACGTTCGCCTCCCTCCACGGCGAGTTCGTCTGCATCTCCGACCGCATCTTCCGCCGGTTCGAGATCATCCTTCCCCCGGAGAGCCGCCTCGAGATCCTCAAAGACGCGCTTCTTGAGGTCGTGCGCCTCGAACCTGAAGGCTCGGAGGGGCTCAACCCCTACGAGGTCGAGGACTTCGTCGACGCGCTCGAACGGACGCGGCAGAAGGTGCTCGGCGAGGACGAAAGACCCTGACACCCTCCCGGTTCGTTCACCTTTTTTGCCCGGGACCGCGAACCCATAAGTGATCGGAGTGGCAGAAGAGGAGAGAGAGACACCCGGACCCGGCGGGCTTGCCGTCAACACCATCCATACCATGGACTGCATCGAGGGAATGCGGCGCCTCCCGGCGGGCTCTGTCGAGATCATCGTCACGTCGCCGCCCTACAACATCGGGAAGGATTACAACTCCTACGACGACAAAAAGCCCCGCGAGGACTACCTCGACTGGATCGGGGAGGTCGCCGCCGGAGCGGCGCGGGTCCTTGCCGACGACGGCTCGTTCTTCCTCAACATCGGCGGCAAACCCCGGGACCCCTGGATCCCCTTCGACGTCGTCCAGCGGTTCCGCCCTCACTTCGAACTGCAGAACGTCATTCACTGGGTCAAATCGATCGCGATCGAGAAGAAAGACGTGGGCGGTTACGAAAACATCGCCGGCGACATCGCCGTCGGCCACTACCAGCCTGTAAACAGCGCCCGCTACCTGAGCCAGTGCCACGAGCACATCTTCCACTTCACGAAGAAGGGCGACGTGGCTCTCGACAAACTGGGCGTTGGCGTGCCCTACCAGGACAAGAGCAACATCGGCCGCTGGAAAGCAGCGGAGCGCGACCTCCGCGACCGGGGG
Organism: Methanoculleus sp. UBA208; assembly: GCF_002498065.1. Classification (GTDB taxonomy): domain Archaea; phylum Halobacteriota; class Methanomicrobia; order Methanomicrobiales; family Methanoculleaceae; genus Methanoculleus. The sequence goes on from NZ_DAFZ01000095.1 coordinate 52,309, forward strand.
AACACCTGGTTCATCCCCTACCGGACGATCCGCTCCTCCCGGCCCCACCCGACCAGTTTCCCCGAGAAACTCCCCCGGATGTGCATCCGGCTCCACGGCTGCCGGCCCGGAATGCTCGTCCTCGACCCCTTCATGGGCATCGGGAACACGGCGCTTGCGGCGATCGCCCTCGGCGCGGACTACATCGGGTTCGAGATCGACCCGGAGTACCGCCAGATCGCAGAGAGCCGGATCGCCGAAGCGCGTCGCGAGAAAGAAAAGATCTGACGGGTATTATATCCCAGAACCCCTAACGAGAGACTGATGGAGACCCTCATCCCCTTCGCCGTCGCCCTTGTGGCGATCACCGTCGCGTCGCTCAGGCATCGCCTCCCTCCGTTCCTCACCCTTGTCGGGACGTCCGTTCTCTTCGGCCTTCTTGCCGGCATGCCGGCGGAGACGCTCGTTGCGGCAATCACGGGCGGCGCCGGCAGGATCTTCTCCATCCTCGGGATCGTCATCTTCTGCGGGGTCGGCATCGCCCAGGTCCTCCGCGAGAGCGGCCGGGTAGAGAAGATCGTCGCCGATATCCGGGGCCTGGTGCGCCGCCCCCTCGCCACGGCGGGAGCGGCCGGCTACCTCCTCTCCGTCCCCCTGATGTGCGGCATCACCTCGTTCGTCATCCTCGCCCCCATTCTCACGCACCTCCATCCCGACCGGCAGGCGTCGAAAATTCTCCTCTACTGCGCCGGCGTCGCCGGGATGATCTCCTACGTGCTCCTGTATCCCGCTCCCGTCGTCTACTCCACCGTGACGACACCCGGTCTCTTCTCCGGCGAGCCCTGGGATATCGACCTCATCGCCCTCCCCCTCTCCCTCCTTCTCCTCGCCGGGCTCCTTCTCGCCCTGCGGGCCCGCACCCCCCGGCCGAAGAGACGGAGGAAACGATGGCGGCCGGGGGGGACCTTCGTGCCTGGCTGCCGTTCCTCGTCATCGTTGGGGTGCTCGCAGTCGGGTCTTTCGTCCCGCAGTTCCACGCTCTCGCAAACATCAACCTGGCGCTCCTTGCAGGCCTCTTTGCCGCCCTTGCCACCGTTCCCGCCGACGTCCGGGAGCGGGCCCTTGCACGCGGGACGAAGAACGCCGGGATCATCATCTTCGACCTCGCCGGTGCCGGGGCGTTCGGCGGCGTCATCGCCGCAAGCACGTTCTCTGCGGACGTGACCGCGCTGGTACTCGGATTCCTCCCCGTAACGCTCCTCCCGTTCGTCATCGCCGCCCTGGTGCAGGCGGCGCAGGGCTCGAGGGTTGTCACCGCGGCCGTCACCGCCGCCATCCTCGCCACGATCCCGGCCGTCGCGGCGATCGACCCGCTCGCCCTGGTGCTCATGGTCTCCGCAGGGGCGTTCATGTTCTCCTACGTGAGCGATCCCTTCTTCTGGCTGCTCAAACGCACGACCGGCGACGACTTCTCCGCGGTCGTGCGAAACTACACCCTGCCGCTCTCGGCGGCGGGCCTCGTCACGCTCGCGGCGGCGCTGGTGATCCAGGGCGTACCGTGACATAGGTCCCCACTGGTATTCCTCAAAAAATCCGCCTTGACCAAGCCTATTATATAATACGGGCGGTATGTAGTCCCTGCCAGAGGGAGAATGATGGAAATAAAGTACGTATCGACGACATGCCCGTACTGCGGCACCGGGTGCGGGTTCAACCTCGTCGTCCGCGACGGCAAGGTCTTTGACGTGGCGCACTGGCAGCGCGCACCCGTCAACGGGGGCAAACTCTGCCCCAAAGGGCGCTATGCCCACGAGTTCATTAACAGCCCCGACCGCCTCACAAAACCGCTCATCAAGAAGGACGGCGAGTTTGTCGAGGCGACCTGGGACGAAGCCTACGGCCTGATCGCGGAGAAGTTCGGTTCCTACAAACCCGAGGAGACGGCCTGCCTCTCCTCCGCCCGGACATCGAATGAAGAGAACTACCTGATGCAGAAGTTTGCGCGGGTGGCGCTCAAGACCCCGCATGTCGACCATTGCGCCCGGCTCTGCCACTCATCCACCGTCGCGGGACTCGCGGCGGTCTTCGGGTCCGGCGCGATGACCAACTCGATCAGGGACATCTCGGAGTCGAAATGCGTCTTCGTCCTCGGGTCCAACACCTTCGAGCAGCACCCGCTGATCGCGCGGAGCATCATCCGCGCAAGGGAGGGCGGCGGGAAGGTGATCGTGGCCGACCCGCGCCTCACCCCGACCGCGAAGCAGGCAGACCTCTACATGCCGTTCATATCGGGCACCGATGTGGCCATCTTGAACGGCCTGATGCAGGAGATCATCAAAAACGGCTGGGAGGACAAGAAGTTCATCGCGAGTCGCACGAAGGACTTCGAGAAACTCAAGGAAGTCGTCATGAAGGATGACTACAGCCTTGAAAACGTCTCGAAGGTCTCCGGTATCCCGGTCGAGAGCCTCCGGACCGCCGCCGAGTGGATTGCAACGGCTGACGTCGCCACGCTCATCTACTCAATGGGCATCACCCAGCACACCGTCGGCGTCGATAACGTCAAATCCACCGCCAACCTGATGATGCTCACCGGCAACATGGGCAAGCCCGGTGGCGGCGTCAACCCGCTTCGCGGCCAGAACAATGTCCAGGGCGCCTGTGACATGGGAGCCCTCCCGAACGTCTACTCCGGCTACCAGAAGGTCACCGACGAGGCGGCCCAGAAGAAGATGAAGGAGATGTGGGGCGTCGAGGATATCGCCGAGGGCAGGGTCGGCTACACTGTCACTGAGATGGTCAACGTCCTTGCCGACAAGCCCGGCGAACTCAAAGCGATGTACATCATGGGCGAGAACCCGATGCTCTCCGACCCCGACCTGCACCACGTCGAGGAGGGGGTCAGGAACCTCGAGTTCCTGGTCGTCCAGGACATCTTCCTGACCGAGACAGCCAACTTCGCCGACGTCGTTCTGCCTGCGGCATGCTACGCGGAGAAGGACGGCACCCAGACGAACACCGAACGGCGGGTCCAGCGCTGGAAGAAAGCCCAGGACCCGCCGGGGGAGGCGAAGGAAGACTGGAAGATCATCAGCGAACTCGCTGCGAAGATGGGCTACGCGAAGCAGTTCCCCTATCAGAGCGCCGAGGAGATCTTCAACGAGGTCGCCGCCGTCACGCCGTCCTACCACGGCATGTCCTACGCCCGCCTTGACCCTGACGGCCTGCACTGGCCCTGCCCGACCGAAGAGCACCCGGGAACGCCGATCCTCCACCGGGAGAGGTTCGCCATGCCCGATGGTCTCGGGGTCTTCTCACCGATCGAGTGGAAGCCGCCCGCCGAGGTGCCGGACGACGAGTACCCCTACGTGCTCACGACCGGCCGTACGCTCTGGCAGTGGCACACCGGTACCATGACCCGCCGGTCATGGAGCCTTGAGAAGGAGGCGCCCATCGGCTGGATCGAGATCAACCCCGAGGACGCGAAAGAACTCGGGATCAAGGACGAAGAGGTCGTCCGGGCGAGCACCCGCCGAGGGTCCGTCGAGATCCCCGCACGGGTCACCCCTGAGATCATCAGGGGCGTCACGTTCATCCCGTTCCACTACAAGGAGCACCCGGCGAACCGACTGACCCACAACGCGCTCGACCCAATCGCCAAAATCCCCGAGTTCAAGGCCTGTGCCGTGAAAGTCGAGAAGATCGAGGAGGTGTGAGATATGGCAGGAAAAGGCGATTTACTCTACGCGTGGACGACTGACGACGAACTCCGGGAGAGAGCGGAAACGGGCGGTGCGGTCACCGCGCTGCTGCGCCACGCCCTCGAGAGCGGTATGGTCGACGCGGTCTTTGCGGTCAGGAAAGGCGCGGACGTCTACGACGCGGTTCCGGCACTGATCACCGACCCCGCCGAGATCGGGGGGATCGCAGGATCGCTCCACTGCGGCACCCTGCTTCTCCCAAAGCAGATGCGCCGCTGTCTTCTTTCCACCGAGCCGAACATGAGGATCGCCACCGTCCTCAAAGGCTGCGACGTCAAGGCGATCTACGAGATGGCCAAGCGCGGCCAGGTCAACCTGGACAACATCATCGTCATCGGCCTCAACTGCGGCGGCACTATCCGGCCGGAGACGGCGCGGATCATCGTCCGCGAGAAGCTCGGCCTCGACCCCGATTCGGTCGTCAAGGAGGAGATCGACAAAGGAAAGTTCATCGTCATCACGAAGGACGGCGAGCACGCCTCCGTTTCGATCGACGAACTCGAAGAGGGATCGGAAGATCTCCTCGGGAACGAGGGCCTCGGCCGCCGGAGCAACTGCCGGCGGTGCAAGATCAAGATCCCGCGCCAGGCGGACCTCGCCTGCGGCAACTGGGGTGTCATCGGCGATAAGGCCGGCAACGCCACGTTTGTCGAGGTCTGCTCCGAGAAGGGCGCAAACCTCCTCAACGCCGCCGCAAAAGCCGGGGCGGTCGCCACCGAGCCTGCGAACCCGAAGGGGATCGAGATCCGCGGCAAGGTCGAGAACGCGATGCTGAAACTCGGTGACAAATGGCGGGAACGATACTTCGGGGCGCTCGGCGAGGGCACGGAGCGCCTGAACAAAATCAGGGAGCAGACGAGCCGGTGCATCAAGTGCTACTCCTGCATCGAGAACTGCCCGATCTGCTACTGCATCGACTGCAGCACGAAGAAGGACTACCTGGTCGAGCCCGGCGTGATCCCGCCGCCGTTCATGTTCCACCTGATCCGGTTTGCGCACATCTCCGACTCCTGCGTCAACTGCGGCCAGTGCGAGGAACTCTGCCCCGTCGAAATCTCGAATTCTGTCTTCCTCCATGCCATTCAGACCGATCTCGAGAGACTCTTTGGGTTCCACCCGGGCGAGGATATGACCCCGCCGGTGCTGGCCCTGGTCGAAGAGACGGCGGAGAGAAAGCGCCTCGAGGCTACGGGGAGCGACCAGATCTTCGACATCTTCCGCTGATCCGGGGCGCTCACCCCTCCACTATCGGCCCTTTTTTCCCGTCGGGGCTGTTTTCGGATGCCGCACCCGGTCCGATCAGGGTGCTGTTCCCGGTAAGGCGGTGTTTTCCCCCTAACTGCGACGCTCTCCTGACATAGGCCTTCATGACGTCCGTTCGGGTGACAAATCCCGAGAGTGTCCTCGGGTCCTCCGCCGGGACGACGGGCAGGTGATGGATATCGTGTTCGGTCATCAGATCCAGAGCCTCACGTAGCGTACAGGCAGGATGCACGGTGAACACCCGTGAACTCATGACGTCCTCCACCAGTATGTCATGTTCGCCGTTTATCCGGTGATCTCTGATATCGTCGAGAGCGATTATGCCGACGAGTTTCCCTTCCCCATCGAGCACCGGAAACCCGGTATGCAGCGTCTCGTCGATCAGGCGGAGCACCCTCCCGGTGGTATCATCGGGCGATACGGCGGCGATACGGTCGCGGGGCACCATAATGTCGCTCACATGAATATCCTGAAGTATCTCTATCATATACTCGTCGCGATGAGCGGCCGATTTGGACCGGTTCAGCACCTGCTCACGGAAGATAGTGGACTGACCGATGAGGAGGACCGCCACCGAGACGGCACCCATCGCCGGGACGAGCAGGGAGAAGTCGCCGGTCATCTCCACGACCATGATCATGACCGCGATCGGTGCGTGGGAGATCGCGCCGAAGAGAGCGATCATCCCGACGACGACGAAGACCGGCACCGATTCGACGGGCACGATCCCGGGGAGCGCGAGGTGTAGCAGGGAGCCGAAGGCGCCTCCCGTCGCCCCGCCGATCACCAGCCCCGGCGCGAAGACGCCGCCGCTCCCCCCGGAGCCGATGGTGAGCGATGTCGTCAGGATCTTTGCAAACGGAAGGAAAAGCAGCACCCCGAGCGGGAGCATGTTATACAGCGCGAGTTGCGTGAACCCGTATCCGGTTCCGAGGCTGCCGAGGCCGACGATTGCCGCTTCGGGAGAGAGAACCGCGAGAGCAAGAACGAACATGCCGGTGAGGAACGCTCCTGCGAGGGGTTTGAAGTGATTCGGAAGGTTCAGGCGGCTGAATATATCTTTAAAAATCCTGTTTGTGCCATAGAAGGTGTTTATGTAAATCAGGCCGACTGCAGTCGAGACCACGCCGAGGAGAACGAAGAGAGGGACCTGGTAGACGTTCCAGGAGGTTGGCCAGGGGCCGAAGACCGATTCGAAACCTTCAACGAGACCGAAGATGGCATATCCGATGACAGAGGCGAGGAAAGCGGGAACGATCGCTTCGGCTTCGAAGTCCTGTTTATAGAGGATCTCCGCAGCAAGGATTGCCCCTCCGAGAGGCGCCATGAAGATCGTGCCGATTCCGGCGCCGACACCGGTGGCGATAGCAAGCCTCCGCTCACGGGCGGAGAGGCCTAAAAGATCGGCGGCGATCGAACCGAAACCGGCCGACATCTGTGCAGTCGGCCCTTCACGCCCGGCGCTCCCCCCTGTCGAGATGGTCAGGACGGCAGTGACCGCTTTGACGAGGGGGACGCGCCAGCGTACCCGCCCTTCTCCATGAAACGCCTTTATTGCCGCATCGGTTCCGTGACCTTCCGCTTCCGGGGCAAGGGTGTAGACCAGGAGGCCGGAGAGGAGTCCTCCGAAACAGATGACGGGAAGAATCATCCAGAGGTGATCGGGAGGGGCCCATTGGCTGATATCCTGAAGAGCCTGCCCTTCCTTCGGGAGATGGAACCCGACGATGCCTTCCATGAAAAACGCTGTTCCTAATTTCAATCCTTCGAAAAAGAGCAGAGCGCCGATGCCGGAGATGAGCCCGACGATGATGGCGATAAGTATGATCCTCCTGTAGGGAGTGACGGTTTCCTCGATCTGCATGAAGTTATGATATAAATTTGTTTAACACTTATTTAAAGTGGTTGACTTTTACCGGCAGTAACGGTACAGGGTTGCGCATCACCGCAGGACGTCCCGGTGCGGTACTTCCTTTTACCTCTCCCCATCGCCATCGCTCCTCGGCGGTATCTCCCCGTGTCCAGGTACCGTTCACCACCAGAAGCCCGACAATGCTCCTATGGCCCGCGTTATCCGGGGAGGATGGTTGTTGACAGCAGGGGCGGATTCACAGCCGCCAGAGGTCCGGTATACTTCTCTCACCGGGAGGAGCGTGGCACCGGATGGCGGTTTGCAGCCGGCCACAATCGAAGGCACCCGTCCCGGGAGGAACGAATGGCCGCCCCTCAGGGAAGGGGCGGTCCACGAAAGCCCGCATTGCATTCGCCGTCCCCGGTGACGGCTGCCGGGACCGGACCCCCGGAGAGACAGAGCGCACCCCCGGCGGGGAGGGTGCCACAGGACCCTTAAAACTGTTTGAAGAGGAACCCTGTTCGGAGTTGGGCCGACTTGGGCAATTGAAGCAAACGGGTTGTTTTCCCAAAAACTCGTCGTTAATCTGGTTCACACACCCATTCCTGAAGCACACCCCGACGCGCAGGTATCTAAGGTGATTTTACCGGGCGTTCGTTGCCCCGGCATAAATATGGGTGGAGATCGGGAAATCTGCGCGCCCGCTCCCACACACTCGCCCAATTAACTCCCTGAAATCACCTATATTCCGCGTGCTCTCAAAAACAAAAGTAAATGCATCGTTTATCGATTCTTCATGTTTAACTATGGCAATTAACTCGCGGCAATGATAAACGCCTGAGTTTGGGCTGTACTCACCGCGCGTAGCGATCATTTCGAAACCTATTAATAGCAATCTCAAATTACTGATTAATTAGACCTATCCATTCGGATTACTTGATGGTATAGGTAGGACGTTTAGAGAGGTGTATGAAAAATGGTATTCCATCCTCCAGTTGCTATCGTAGCAAAAGCGGGTGATGCCGGGAAGTATAAGATCGGCCTGCCGATATGGAATATGATCCTCCGTGGATTCATGGCGGGAGCATATATTGCCATGGGCGCTGCCCTTGCAACGGTTTGTAGTACCGGTGTGGCAGCATTCCTCGGTGCCGGCTTTGCAAAACTGATTCTCGGTTCTGTCTTCCCTGTGGGGCTTATCATCATCGTTCTGACCGGTGCGGAACTCTTTACCGGCGATGCGATGCTCGCCCCTATGGCAGCGTTCGTCCACAAGGTCAGTTGGGCAAGCGTGATCAATTTGTGGATCTGGGTATACATCGGCAACCTTATCGGTTCGATCGTGTTCGCGTATATCATGGCCAACGGGCCGCTGACAACCTTCAGCGCAACGGGCGCCGCGACCGTCAACGCTTTCGGTCTCACCGCCGTGAACATCGCGCTCGGAAAGGTATCCTATGTCAGCATGATGGGACAGTGGTCGCTCCTTCTCAAGGCAATCGCCTGTAACTGGCTCGTCAACCTGGCCATCCTGCTGGGTATCTGTGCCGACGACCTGATCGGCAAGTTCTTCGGAATCTGGTTCCCGATCATGGCCTTCGTTGCCACCGGATTCGAGCACTGTGTCGCAAACATGTACTTCATCCCCGCAGGTCTCCTGACCAAGGGCTACCTGAGCCCAGACCAGATCACCGAGATCGGTCTCGCCAAACTGGAAGGCCTGAACTGGGTGACGATGTGGACCAACAACATCATCGGGGCAACCATCGGCAACATCATCGGCGGTATGCTCTTCGTCGGTGTGCTCTACTGGGTCGCCTTCCGGAAGGAGATTGCGGCACTCAAGTAAAGAGATACCAGATGAAAATCGGAAACATCAATGTGAAGATATCGGTCATGTCTCTGGCCGTTTTTGGTATCTTCACAATTATTTTACTCGGTACGGTTATTGCCACGGGAGATACGTCGATCCTGATCTGGGGAATTCCGATCCTCGCCCTACTCCTGATCATCCCGGCAACGCTCAACTACATGAGCCAGAAACAGTATGCATCACTGGTGCCGATGTATGAACAGGAAGCAAAGAGCGTCAGAATCCGGGCGATCAACCTGAGCATGATCGGCGAACCGGTGCGTATAAAGGGCGTCGTCGAGCGGACGTATTTCCAGCTCCTCAACCGGCCGCAGTACCTCGTCGCCGACCGGACAGGTGAGATATCGGTCAAGATGTTCACCTCGCCCCCTGAAGACGTGCAGAAGGGCGACGTGGTCGAAGTACTTGGAACCGTCGTCAAACGCTACATCCTGTCCGGGGATGCGGTCATCAACTGCGTCTCCATACGCAAAGTCGAGAACAGTCAGCAATCCTGACGCTCCCCCGGGGAGCGCCAAGCAGTTCAGTGAAGGGACCGGCGGAAACGGAAGGGTTTCCTGCCCAAATCACCTTCGTGCGTTGCCGTTAAAATGCGTTGTCGAGCCCGTCGTCTATCGGCCTCGCTCTAGGCCTTCCGTTGAGGTCCCGGACGTAGTCCTCGAAGAGATGGATCCTGGTACTCACCGGGAACGGGATCCCGATGGTGCTGATGACTGCTTCTCCCGCCTCAAGCGTCTGAATCTCGGTGTCCAGACGTGAGAGATCCTGTTTTGCGCTGCTTGCGATAATGTCGCGGTCGCCCCGGTCGGAGAGTCCCATCACCACGAAGGTGTTCAGTTGGGCAAGGACGCGCGCATCGATGTTCTTCGGTTGCTGGGTGACCACGCAGAGCCCCACGCCGAACTTCCGCCCTTCCATCGCCGCCTCCCGGAAGGTTCTGGTGCTCCCGAGCCCTGAGCCCAGCACCCGCTGTGCCTCCTCGATGGTGATCAACACCTGTCTGGGCTCCTCCCCGCCCCCGGCCTCCTCGCCCTGGTGGCTGCGCATGATCCTGCGCGTTATGATCGAGAGGACGAAGAGTTCGCTCTGCTCGCTCATCCCCGGGATATCGATCAGGACGACCTTGTTCTCGTGGAGCGCTTTCAGGATGTCGGGGATCGAGGAGCCCTGCCTCCGGAAGAAGCCCCGGTTCCGGTTCATCATGCCCGTGATGCGCCGCTGCATCACCGAGAGCGTGCTTGGCGAGAAGTTCTTTAAGTCCCGGGCAATCCGGGGGTGCCGGCCGCTGTAGGTCTCGGCATCGAAGGTCGCGAAGTCGGTGTTCTGGAAGAAGTCGATCACGTCGGAACCGGGCGTGCTCTCGAGCATCTCCACGACCTCGCGTTGGGGCTGGGAGTGCTCATAGAGGAGGAGGAGATCAGGTGTCCTGAAATCGTCATAATCCAGGTAGAGATCGTCTAAGAGGTATTTTCGCTTGAACGGCTCCGGCCGGGTGGAGAAGACCGCGAGCCCGTCCCGGCCTGCCTGGTAGTGCAGGAGTCCCTGGGTGGCCTCTCCGCTTGAGGACCGCCCTCCCGCCACGTACTCGCCGTGCGGGTCCACGATGAGGAGCCCGAACGCCCTGGCCTGCATGCAGGAGGCACAGAAGACCTTCATGAAGTTGCTCTTCCCCATGCCGGTCGTTGCAAAGACGCCCATGTGCTGGCGCATCACCTGCGCGTGGAGCGCCACCCTGACGTCCTTCAAGACGCCCTGGCCGGTCTTCATCACGCCGACCTCGATCTCGCCCATCACCTGCGCGAGGAACGCGAAATCGCGCGACTCCGGGCGCTCGACGCGGGAGAACTTCGCGGGGAGCGTCCGGGGTTTGCGGAAGGTGCCGTCTTCCCCTACGTACCCGAGCGGCGTTGCCTCGACGAGGATGAAGACATTCTCCCCGATCCCGTAGAAGTGCTCGGTATGGGGGCGCGTGTCCCACTTCGGGTCGGAGAAGTTGCAGTCGTGGAGGAGGTCGTTCACCTTCGCAAAGAACGTCAGCCCTTTGACACTGTCCGTGATCTTCAGCACGTCCCCGAGATAGAGTTCCGCATCGTGGGGGACGGCAAACCGGTAACCGAGCACCCGGTCACCGATCAGCCGGTATTTCGAGGCGTCGTCGCCGTCAATATCGGTCAAACTCGTCATGATAGTCACCAAAGATGCCGGTGTAGTCGACAAGGCTCATGCCGAGCCGGTCCATGTCCCGGATGATGTCCTGGCGGACCTGCTCGACCGCATCCTTCCCGATCTTGGTGGTGAGGTGGGCGTCCAGGAGCGGGTACGGGTAGCCTGCCACCCTCCCGTCGTCGGCGTAGGCCGCGAGCGCCGAGAAGACCCGTTCGACCATCTCCGGGCTGTAGAATGTCGGGATCTCGACCTTGAACGCCCGCTCTGCCCGCGGGTGCAGCCGGGCGACGTACTGCTCGCCCCGCTGCTTCCAGGTGCGTGTCTCCCGCCGGTCGATCAGGCCGTCGGCGGCGGAGACGCAGAGGTACCAGGGTCCGGGGACGCCGAGGTCGCGTGCAAGCCCTTCCGCCGCCGGGACGATCGGGTATCCCCCGCCCCAGGTGAGCGACGTCCGTTTCGTCACCGCGGCGATCAGCACCCCCCGGAGGTTGCAGAGGTTCAGGAGTTTCTCGACGACCTCGTCGTGGCTTGCGTGGCGGACCTGGAGCGTGCCGTCCAGGACGATGAGGTCGCCGGCATCGAGCTCCGCGGCCATCTCCGTCGCCGCCCAGAACTCAAGGGTATCCCGTATGACGGCGGTGTTCCGGACCGGGTCGTCGTGGTCGAGGTGCACCTTCGGGGTGCAGTGGAAGCAGTCGTGATAGATCTCGTCGAAGTCCTCGTTCCCCGTTCCCGGGTTGACCGTGACGATGTGGAGAGGCGTCGTCCGGTGGTGGAGGCGCGAACCGTCCGCATACGAGCTGACCGATGCCCGGACGCCGGCAACGGCAAAACTGCCTGCATCGAGGATGACGGTGTTGCTCCCGTCCACCGCGCAGACTGCCCCGTCGAACCTGGGTCGGCAACGGCGGTAGGATGATGTATTAAACTCGCCGGCGGCCGCGAACCGCCCGGCAAGGTCCGGCGGGGCGTACTCGCGGATTCGGCCTGTGATCCGCCGGATCGCGTCCCGGTAAACGGTATTCGGATCGGTCATTCGAACTCCCTGACCCTGCTTGCCTGGTCTGTGCCCATCTCGACCATCAGCGTCGTCGAGAACTCGTCCTGAACCTCGGTTATGTGGGATATCAGGAGGATCTGGGGGAAGTGGGCCTCCTGGGTCCGGAGCGCCCGGAGAAGGTTATTCCGCCGCCCCTCATCCTGGCTCCCGAAGATCTCGTCGAAGATCAGGAACGTGGAGTCATGCACCTCGTTCACCTCGGCGAGGAACCGCGAGAGCGCCACCCGGAGAGCGATGGCGATATCGTCCTGTTCGCCGCCGCTGAACCGGTCGGCCGGGTAGTCGTCCCCCATGTCGTGGACGAGGACGGTAAAGTCGTCGTCCAGCATCACCGTGCCGTAGCGCCCGTCGGTGATCTCCGCAAGCACCCTCCCCGCCTCCTCCTCGATCCGGTCCCTGACCACCTGAAGGAGGTAATCGGCATACTCTTTGATCAGCGACCGGGTCAGTTTCAGCCGCCCGATCTCCTCGGTGAGCGCCTCCTGATTCCTGACGAGGTCGGCCGCACGCGAGAGTCTCCCGATCTCTTTCTCGATATCCATCTTAAGGCTGTTTATCCGGAAAGCAACGGCGGATCTCTGCTCCCGCGCCGCCGCGAGGTCCCGTTCGCAGTTCGCGACCCGCCCCTCTGCCGCCGTGACCGCCTCTTCGGTAAACCCGAGTTCCTCGACGGCCTCCCCGACCCGGAGCAGTTCGGCCTCCCTGGTCGCGAGGAGGGTCCGCTTCGCCTCCAGCGCCTCGACCAGCCTCGGGACTTCTTCAAGGCGGACGCGGAGTTCGAACGCTCTCCGGTGCGCTGTTTCGGCACGCCCGCACTCCTCGCTCTGGCGTGCGAACCGGTCGGGGTCGAACGAGAGCCGGGCGAGTTCGTCCCGGATTGCCTGCAGCCTCTCCCGAAGGTCGTCGATTCGTGCGGAGATGCCCTGCAGTTCCTCTTCCAGCGCCGGCCGCCGCAGAAGCCGGGCCTGTGCTTCCGCGTAAGCCCGGTAAGACGGCTCGAGCGCCTGCGCCTCGGCTTCCAACCGCTGCAGGGCCGCCGGGTCGAACCCGAGCCGCGATACCTTCGCTTCAAGTTCCTCTTTGCGGGTGAGGTAGTCCTCGACGTCGCCGATGAGCCGCTGACGTTCCTCCTGGAGGGAGGGGAGGCGGCTGCATTCGCCCCGGAGGGTATCGGCCGCCGCCCGTTTCTCGGAGAGAGCACGGATCCGCTCTTTGAGCGCGGCGTGTGCCTCCGGGTCGTACTCCTCCACCCCGAGCGCCCGCATCGCCGCACGGTGCCCCTCCGCCTCGGCCCGCCACCGCTCTCCGACGCTCGCGCTCTGCTCGTACCTGGACGAATAAAGCGCGTGCTGCTCTTTTAAGCGCTGCGAGGCGGTGCGCTGCCCGTAAAGATCCTTCAGCGCGGCGGCGAGGCTCTCGCGGTCGGCGGTCGCCCTCGCATGCTCGCCCTCTAGATCGGCGAGCGTCTTCTGCATCGCCGCGGCGGCATCTGCAAGATCGCCGACCAGTTCCTCGTAATGGTCGCCGAGGCCCTGGTGGCACGTCGGGCACGATCCCTCCGGGCCGGCGGCAAGGATCTCCGCCCGGTGTTCGGCAAGCCTTCGGATCTCCTCGCGGATCGCCTCCTGCCGCTCAGCGCACGCACTGATTCGCGAGGTCAGGTAGTCTTTTCGGCTCTCCGCGGATTTGATCTGCTCTTCGATGGAATCCATCCCGGCAAGCTGCCGGGCAAGCCCGGCAATCTCGCTCTCGAGGGAACTCATCTCTTCAAAAGCCGCGTCGACCTCCCGCAGGCACCGCTCCTCCTGGCGGGCAAGCTCCTGGGCCCGGAGAAACACCTCTTCGCGGGCCAGAAGGGTGTCGTAACCCCCGAGTTCCTCTTCAAGCGCGCGGAGACGCCCGGCCTTCTCCTCGATCTTCTCGATCTCCGTCCGGTTCTCCCCGACACGCCGCTCGATCTGGGCGAACCGCTCGTCCATGCGCGTGAGTTCTTCGCGGAGGGCATCGTACTCCGGCTGGAGTGCTTTCATCGCAGCGATGCGATCGCGGAGGCTCTGCCACTCAGCGACGTCTCGTTCGAGACCGGCAACCGCCTTTTCGTCCTCTGCAAGCGCGGCGAGTTCCGCCTCGACCTTCGTGCGGCGCTCGCCGTACTCCCTGACCCGCTCCTCCGCAGCGTTCGCTTCGAGGCTCAGGCGGTCGGCGAGCTCCTTCTCCCGGGCCATCGCGGCCGTTTCGGCTTTCAGGGCCTCGTAGCGGTCGGCAAGGAGGGCGAGTCCTTCGAGTTCGCTCTGCAGCCGTTGACGTTCGGCTATCTCCTCCTCCGTTTCCCGGCACTCAGTGCGGAGCCGCTCGATCTCGGCTGCGAGCACTTCTTCTTCCCGTGCAAGGTGCAGGTAGCGCTCGCGCACGGAGAGTAGCCGGTCGCGCTCCGTGCGCGCACCATCGAGCCCCTCCGCGGCAGCCTTCCCTCTCCCCAGGGCCTTCTTTGCCTCCTCCTCCGCCCCGGCGAGATCCGTGCGGAGCGCCGCAAGGCGGGCGCGAACCCCTTCGGCATCCAGTTCCTGGAGCCGGCCGGAGAGCTCGCGGCAGCTCCCTTCCCGGGCATCGATGATCGACTTGAGGTGCTCCATGCTGTCCTTCTTGAGGTAATCGATGCCCAGCACCTGCATGAACCAGTCCTTCCGGGATCCGGCACGGGTCTCGAGCAGGGCAAGGAGTTCCTTCTGCCCGGCGTAGATGGTGTTGCGGAAATCGCCCGGGCCCATGCCGACGATCCGCTGCACCTCCTGCCCCACCTTTTGGACGCTGCTTGCGAGGAGTTTCTGGTTCAGGTAGAGGTTTGCCTCGTGAAGGGTTGAGGAGGGCCGGCGTTTGAATTTGCGGATGACGGCATACTCGTTGCCGCCGACCGAGAAGTCCAGGCGAACCTCGCAGACATCCTGCGGTCCCGCAAAGGAACTGACGACATAATCCCCGTCGAGCCCGGTGCCCTGCAGGCCATAGAGGGCGAAGAGGACGGCGGAGACGATGCTGCTCTTACCTGTCCCGTTGTTCCCGACGATCCCCGTGATACCGTCCTGAAACACGATCTCCTGGTCGCGGAAGCGCTTGAAGTTGCGCATCCGGAGTTTATTCAGCAGCACGCTCTCCCTCTTTATGGCGCGCGATGACCGACCGGAGAACCTCCGTCCCGCTCTTCTTCACGAACTCCTCGTCGCCGGGAGCGAGGTGCTCCTTCTCCACGAACTGTTCGAACTCGGCAACGTAGTCGAGGCCGACAAGCGAGTCCTCGTAGAAGATCCGGGACGGATCGTCGACGGCCAGCACCTGCAGCTTGAGGTCCAGCGCACGGTTCCTGATATCCTGGAGCGCCTTCTGGTCGAGCGCGCGGAGCGTATCGCGGCGTATCCCGTCGAGCGTGACCTGGCAGATCGCGTGGTGAAGCTTCTTCCCGTGGTTCTCGGCGGCATCGAGGATGCCGTCCACGACCTCTCTGGCCGAGAGCCCGTCGCAGTTGATCCGGCCGAGGCTGAACATCGGCGTGCGCGGGAGGTCGATATGCTCGACCTCCCCGGATGCGAGGTCTACGGCGAGGCCGCCCTTCTCCTCCGCGATCTCCCCGTAATTGCAGTGTTCGAGCGATCCGCTGTACCAGGCGTTGTCGGCGACCTGCACCTGGCCGTGGAAGTGGCCGAGCGCGATGTAGTCGAACCGGTCGGAGAGGATGGTCGCATCCAGCTCGTGCTCGGCGACGGTGTGCAGCCGTTTGTCCTTTAAGATGCTTGCAAGACCGTGAGTGACGAGCACGTTCGTGCCGCCGGAGAACTCGAGCCCCTCGAACGCCCTCCGGTAGCCTTCCGCCTCGAGCATATTCGGTATCAGGTGAAAGACCGTGTCCCCCAGTTCCACCCGCCGGTAGCGGTTGTGGTGGGCGACGTAGAGGTCGCCTGCAGCGTAGCCGCCCCGCTCGAGCACCTCGAACGGCGACGCCGTGTACCGGGTCTTGGCCATGCTGTGGTTGCCCGCGACCACGAGCACCGGGATCCCCGCATCGTGCAGGCGGGAGAGGGCGTCGAGTGCCGTCGTGTAGGCGCGGGTCTTCGGCTTGACCTGGTGGAAGAGATCGCCCGCGTGGACGAGCGCATCGGGCCGTAAGGCGATGATCCGGTCGACGGCGGCAAGGAAATTGTCGTAGATGAGTTGTTCGCGCAGGTTCATCCCGGTCTCCGGATCAACCCGGTTAAAAGCCGATAACCCGAGATGTGTGTCTGCCAGGTGAACGATCTTCATGCCCAATTAGTCTCCGTGTCGCTTGAGTATAAATGCCTGATCTGCGCGGTGTGAATGTATCCGGCACCGAACCGGTGTCCGGAATACGCGTAATCTAATATATCTCCACTGATATTTGTATGGTGATCTCGTGTCAAAAAGAGCCGTTGATGCAGTTTTTCAGGCACTATTCCTCCTCTCCGACGTCCGGTTCCTGCTCCGGGAGACCGCTCCCGGGCATGACCTCGACGCGGGCCAGAAGGAGCGCGCCGCAACAACCCTCGAGAAGGTGAAACGGCAGGTTGCAATCCTCGAAGAGGAGTTGGTACGGTGAAGTGCGCGGTCGATATCGAGTCCCGCGACGTCGAGGAGATGTACATCAACATCGATCCCATCCAGGCGGGCGGGCGGCTCACCGTCGATGCCATGAAGGCGGCGATAGCGTACGGGGACGGTTACTCGGTCTGTGACAACTGCCTGAGCCCCTTCAGGCTCGACTACATCAAGAAGCCACCCATCGCGCAGTTCCACGCGGACCTCGCCGCGTGGCTGAATATGGACGCGGTGCGGGTGGTGCCGGGAGCGCGCCGGGGGTTCCAGGCGGTCGCGAGCACATACGTGGAGAAAGGTGACCCGGTCATCGTCACGGCGCTCGCCCACTACACCGAGTTCGTGGCGGTCGAGGAAGCGGGCGGAATTCCGCGTGAGATCCCGAAGGATGCGAAGAACCATATCACCCCCGACGCCGCCGCAGAGAAGATCGAGGCGGTGATCCGGGAGTTCTCGAAGACGCCGCCCCTGCTCTTCATCGACCACGTCGACTACCAGTTCGGGAACGTCCACGACGTCGCGGGCATCATAAAGGTCGCCCACCAGTACGACATCCCGGTCCTCGTCAATGGGGCCTACTCGGTCGGGATCATGCCCGTCGACGGCAAAGCGCTCGGTGCCGACTTCGTGGTCGGGTCGGGCCACAAGAGTATGGCGGCCCCGGCGCCATCGGGCCTCCTCGCGACGACGAACGAGCACGCACAGCGGGTATTCAGGACGACGCAGGCGAAGGGAGACGTCACCGGCCGGACGTTCGGGATAAAAGAGGTCGAGATGATGGGCTGCACCCTGATGGGCGTCACCGTCGTTGGGATGATGGCCTCGTTCCCCCACGTCAAAGAGCGTGTGAAGCACTGGGATACCGAGGTGGCGCATTCGCAGGCGGTCACGGACGCCCTCCTCTCCATCGAGGGGACGAAGGTGCTCTCCGACTACCCGCGGCAGCACACCCTGACCCGGATCGATACCCGCGAGTCCTTCGATAAGGTGGCAGAGCAGCACAAGAAACGCGGCTACTTCCTATCGAGCGAGTTAAAAAAGCGGGGCATCACCGGCGTCATCCCCGGCTCCACCAGGGTCTGGAAGTTCAACACCTTCGGGCTGACGGAGAAGCAGATCCGGCACGTCGGGGAGTCGTTTGTCGAGATTGCGCGGGAGAACGGGCTGAATATAGTCTGAAGGAGACCTCGGAATTCTTTTTTGAGCGGGTGCGTGCGGGCCGGGGCGTCTATCGCAGTTATCATTCCCAGAGATTTTTTGGGGTAGCAACCAGGCTTCAAGTCTGGAACCAAGTAAATGCCCATCAAGTTAGAGATGACGAAAATTAAGCGTCCCGGCTGTGTCACTACACCTGTTGAACAGATAAGAACGGGGGCAAAACCAGTACACTGGACCGTGGGAGACTCGCACCTTTGGTGCTCGAACTCAGCCTGCCCTTCGGGCACGCATCGTTTATCGCCACGGGGGTGTGCGACTGTCGGGACGACAGGAGCACGAG
>NZ_DAFZ01000041.1:0-337 GCF_002498065.1 Methanoculleus sp. UBA208
CTTCAGGGCGTGGTAGTTCACTTAACATCAAAAGTCAAAAGAATCTAATTGCTTAAATTATTATATGTGCTATAGGATCGTCCATGTATGCCAAAAACGAAGAAATTATCCGATATTTGGAGAGATACCTATTAAGACGATTAAGATCTCCATATACCTAACCTCTGCGGGAGTTAAAGGTAAAAGTTGAGAACCTTTAAGGTTCAAGTGGGTAGCGCCAAGAACTATATGCCAAGAAGTTTAAGATAATAAAAAAGTGAGTGCATGCAGATGGTACGTAGGATATTGCCCCGCCTCCCAGTTATATCCATTCTTATTTTAACTTTGCTCTCAAGCG
>NZ_DAFZ01000041.1:627-9983 GCF_002498065.1 Methanoculleus sp. UBA208
GCAGAGTAGATGATTTTAACTTTGCTCTCAAGCGGTTGTACGGATATGGGAAGAACCGAGGAAGAAACCGTTATTGGAACGATCGTACACGTCGAGAGCGATAACGGGACATATATCATACAGGCGGAAAACGGAACACGCTACGCTCCTGTTCATCTGGACGAAGACTACCAGGTCGATGGCATGGTGGTAGGCTTCCGAGGGGTCATTCTGGAGGATGATAACGTGCCGGAATCACCGGGTATTCCTATCGAGATTCACTATATTGGTACATATGTTCCGCCCGGAGCAAACGCCACACTCACACTTGAGAAACTTTTGCCGTGAGGCAATTTCGTATCGTACTGCCGAGATCAACCGGCTGCCTGAAGGAACCACAGGGACGGGCGTATCCCTTTCCCTAACAAACAGTCTGCATCGATTCCAATCGTGAGGAAAATCCTGTATACGACTCTGGAACGGCTCTTCGAGGCCTGGGACGGCCTGTTCGGTGGAGATCCAGAATACGAGGTTTGACGAGCGGGCACGATGTATGAAGGTCGAATTTCCCGCTTCTTCGTCACCCCTGCACCCGGTGAGCCCAAAGAGATGCTCTTTTCGATTCCACGCTCGTTTTCGAGAGACCAGCAACATCTGCGACCACGATAGTGACATCTACAACCGCAACCCGAACAGCAGAGTTCAGGCGAGTATCCAGTCTCGCGATGACGATACGCAATCACAGGCACGAGACACCCCCTGGAACACGAAACCCTCATGCACTCTCGCCTTTCCGAGGCGGGAGTTCTCTCCTCATTTTTGATAAACACCCGGCGGACATGGAAAGAAATCGGGCATAAAAAGTAACTGTTATGGTGCTGAAGTGGTCATGTGGGTGCTCAAATCAACCATCTGAGCCCCATAAACGCCCATTCCAGTTCAGCGAACTACCGATCCCGGGAAGAAGCGGAGAGAGGGGAATCCAGCTCCGATGCGTTCATGGCGACCTTGCGTAAATATTCGAGGACGACTTTCGACTCTTTCTCATCGAAATCCTTGACAAGAAGTTCGTTTATTTCATAGCCGATATGTTTCATCTCAGGTTGGAGTTTTCTGCTTTTTTCCGTCAGGTACAATCGTTTTACCCGCTTATCTTCCGGATCGGTCCGGCGCCTGATGAGATCTTCTTCCTCAAGTTTCACAACAGATTTTGCAATCATGGTTTTGTCAAAACCCCGCGACAATGCGAGGCTGTCCTGACTCCGCCCCTCCTCGTCGTAGAGGGACATGAGGATCGCAAAATGCCCCCATCCGATATTATACGGCGCAAGATCTTTCGCAAATCGTTTCTGAATCGTCCGATAGGTATACGAGATCAACGCCGCCGGGACTTCTATCTCTTGAATCCATTGGGTAACCGGATTATCTCTGGTCGGGCTCACCATCTTCAGACCTTCTAATTAGTTGCATTGTCATCTATTTATACAAGATTGAATCGACACTGTTGAACGATCGACAATGGTCTCTGAAGAGATTCCGAAGGCGATCGGGTTCTTGTCGCGATCGCGTACCTCCGGGATTCCGAACGCTGGAGACAGAAAGCCGGCCGGTGACTCCTCATAAATTTTATCATTGCCGGGCTTCTTGACCTTTGCACCGGCGATGCCGTACCGGTTCGAACAACCGATCCTCGGGAGCGAACCGGCAACGGGTCCTGCTATTGCAGGCATAGCAGGGCTGTCAATACTTCCTATTTTCACACTACTCTTCGGCGGATTTTTCTGCGGGCTGCTTGCAGGAGAACGCTTATTGCGCCCCGGTCAGGAGAGGCCGTTCCTGAAAAAGGGATTATTTGTCCGGTGCCGTCGTCCCCGGCCCGGGAACCGGCCGGCGTTTCCCTCGCATGAGGGACGCCGCTATCCCGATAAGACAGAGGATCGTGAAGAGTCCGAATGCGTACTGCAGGCTGCGGATGAACTGCGGATAATACTCCGGTGTTATCTCCACCCTGCCGATAACAAAGGAGAACAACATCATCACAATACCCATCGAGAGCATCTGGCCGACGAGCCGCACGGTCCCGTTCATACCGGACGCGACACCGTAGTAGCGTTTTTCCACCGAACTCATGATCGCATTCGTGTTCGGAGAGGAGAACAGGCTCAGGCCCACACCCAGCACCGCCAGGCAGGCAAGCAGGTATCACAGGGGGATCGATTCCGTCAGGAAGGCAAGCAGGAAAAGACCAAAGGCAGTACATGCCATTCCTGCCGACGCCACGATCTGCGGATCGATCCGATCCGACAGCCGGCCGGCAATGGGTGAGAGCACTGCCATTACCGCGGGCTGGACGATGAGTATCAGCCCGGCATATTCCGGGGAGAACCCTTTCGTGAACTGGAGATCGAGGCTCAGGAGAAAGGTCACGGCGTACGTTGCGCTGTAATTGATGAGTGCGGCGAGGTTTGAGAACGCAAAGACCCGGTTCTTTGTCAGGAGTTGCATGTTAAGAACCTGCATGGGAATCCTCATCTCGTACAGGACAAAGATAATCCCGATGATGATGCCGGCCGCAATCAGCACAATGCCCGTCGCATCCGGAACGATGGAAAGGCCGTACATCACCGCAATCAGGGCGCAGGCATAGATTACCGAGCCGAGAAGATCGAAACGCTCGCCCGCGCATTCCGCCCATTCGCCCTCGAACCTCCAGAGGATGAGGATACAGGCGACGATCCCGATGGGAACGTTGATGAAAAAAATGCTCCGCCAGCCGAGATACTCGGTCAGCAGGCCTCCTAAGAACGGCCCGATCGTGAGACCGAGGTACACGGCAGTGGTGTATATCCCCAGCGCTTTTCCCCGCTCGCCCGGGGGAAAGACCGATGTCAGGATGGCAACGCTTGTTCCGAAGATCATGGCGCCGCCGAACCCCTGGAGGATCCTGACCGCGATGAGCAGGTTCGTTGTCGGCACCATCGTCATCACAAAGGACGAGAGGGTGAAGACCGCTATGCCGTACAGGAGGATCCGTTTTCTTCCGTAGATGTCGGCAATCTTCCCGAACGGTACCAGGAAAAGAGCAGCCGCAAGGAGGTAGGCCGTCGCGATCCAGGAGAGCGAGATCGCGTCCATGTGGAACTCCGCGCCCATCGCCGGCAACGCAATGTTGACTGCCGAACCGTCGAACGGAGTGAGAAAACCGGTGAGCACAGCGATCAGGAGCACAATACGCCTGCCGGTCCGGGTTACGGCGACATCCGGCGTATGGCAGATCGCGGGAATATCTGCAGTTGTTTCGGTTACGGGGTCCGGATTCTGCATAATTTCTCCATGAAAAAATGGTTTTGCACTCGACATTTCGGCCGCAATCACGTCGTGCCCTGGCTGTATCCGGGACAAATTATTGTCTGTGACGGGGGAACGCCACCTGCGGCCGGCGGATGACGAACGAGGCGTCGAGGTTGCTTACCATCCGTGCCGCCATTTCTGCGGGGATACCCAGCGCCATCATCTCCGGGGGGAAGGAACGGTTCTGTGTCGGGTCCTGCGGGCCCATGAACGCAGTGTCGCGGGGCGTGTTTTCCGCAAGGCCTGCCGGGAACGTGATGAAGGTCGCACAGGAGGGACCCCATGGAACGATGACCGGTGAAAACGGATCGTCACGGTCGAAATGGATGAGTGCCGCCATGTTCCGGATCTGCTCGCCTGTGCCGAAGCAGCAGATCGATCTGACCGCGATATCCGGATCCGGAAGGGTTTCGCATGCCTGCACGATGAGATATTTTCCGGGAGGATGGATCGGCCCTGCTGCCAGGTCGCACCGCTCGACGAGTTCCGGGCTTGCTTTCAGATATTCGGCCGCCCCGCCGCGCACGTCCTTCTTCCCGGTCGATACAAAATACTTGATCTCATCGGACACGGGAGCATATCCGACACGGAAAAGCCCCCCCATGACAGCAACCCTCGCTCGTATCCTCACTGACATAGATTGCCGATACATCGGTGCCCGTCGCCATCCGCAACAGGGAAACCGCAAAACATCGGTTAACCCCGCTCATCGGAGGGATACCCGATGGCAGGACTTCGGATCCGTACACTGCAAGAGGTCTGGTCGAAAGCCTGAATGCGGACTTCAGCCGGGCCCCAATCTCCCTGAAATCTCTTTTTTCCATATTCACTTCACCTCGCTGCATCTGCGGTCAGACCTTTCCAGATCGGGCCGTCGAATACCCCATCCTCTGCCTCCGCTTCCATCCCCTCAAAGAGGGAGAACGGCACGGCAAAGGTAAACATATGAGCAGGAATCGTCTTGCCCACACTCTCCCGTGCAGAGAGATCGGTATACCCAAGCACTGCCCTGGGGTGCTCCTTCCTTGCTTCGTCGCATACGAATGCCCCTATCTGCTGGCAGGCGGCCATAGGGGGAACCCGCACAGGATCCGTGCCCTCGATGATTGCCCCGACCAGCGTCACGAGCCCGGTGATCCGGAGCGGGTCCGCCACGAACACAACGACGACCGGACGTTCGCCGGGTTTTACCTTACTCAGGGGCGTGAAGATCACGTACTGTTCGGCAATGTCCGTGATCGGCAGGTCTGCGGTCATGAACCGCTTTGCTTTCTCCGGATCCTTATGGAGGCGTTCGCCGTGGATGAACTTGGCCCGTTCCCTTTTGGGAACATGCTGCACGGCGGCGCAATAGGCTTCCGGATTTTGACTGCTCTCCGCACCTTTCGCGAAGAAGGCCGACATGAATTCGACGCCCGCACCCTTGAAAGCGTCGTAGTACCCGTTACCAAAGCCGAGGCCGGCACGGGCACCGGGGCAGCCGTATGTCTCCCGGTCAAATACGGCGGTCTTTCCTTTCACTGCAACCTGGGCAAAAAACGGCATGATGCAGGCCTGCACGTGCGGGCGGATCTGCAGGGCGCCTTCGGGCTTTGTGTTGCTCCAGAGAATCGCCACCGGCTCGTAGCAGAGGCCGGCTTTTTGTGCGACTGTGCTTCTCATTCCTCCTCTTCCTTCAGCCAGCCCATCCCGACGTACCAGTCATACTGATGGGCAAAGCTTTCCTTGTGATTTTTCACCATCTGGCCGAAATATTCCCGTCTCTGCCGGTGGGCCTCGTCCTGTTCGGGGTAGGCAATCTCCCCCCGGATCGACCGGGCCAGCCGCTTCCCGAGTTTCCGGGAGTCCTCTTCTGCTTTTCCGAGCGCCGACGCGTCCCGGCCAATCGCAGTCCCGACTCCCCCGACAACGGTGACACCGAGTGTCGCGAGAACGTTGTTCATGTACCCGACGACCTCCGACGCGCCGCTTCCCCCGGCGGTGCACACGGAGCAGCCGAATTTTCCCGTCAGCGTCTGGCAATGAATGGCATCGGACAAGCGATCGAAGAGCGCTTTCATCGGAGCAGGAACGGAATTGATGTAATTGGGAGCCCCGAAAACGATACCGTCGGCGTATGCCATCCGATCGAAGATGTCCGGGAAATCGTCGATGAGCGGGCAATCCCCGGTCGCGTAACAGGTCAGGCAGCCGGTGCAGTATTTGATATCCCGAGAATAGATATCCACGAGTTCCGTCTTCCCGCCCTCGTCGTTGACACCGGCAAGGACGGCATCTATCAGCCGGAGCGTCTTGCTCTTCTTCCCCATGGGACTTGCGATCAGTCCGATGACTTTCATACGTTTCCTCTCTGAACCATGTTCATAGTACACCGTTTTCCGGTACGGATTCCGTTTTCTTCAGGCTTCATTCGCGCGAGGCGGGCCGGGCAGGTACAGCCCGGTGATCTTCCAACCCCTGGTTTTCAGAATCACTGGATAGTTGACTATTCAACAATAAAGTAAAGGATTGTCACCTATAAAAAGATGATGATTCAACTAATTTGTGCAGACCAATGAGTTCCCGGCTGTGCCGTTGATGAATTTCCCAGAACCGGAACTCCGGTGTGACAGGAGGTTCTCGTGGACAGCCGACCGTTATCCTCGGCACATCGTTAATTTCCCTTCTTCTTTCCTGCCATTCGTCACAAATCTCCGTTTTTTTTGCAACCCCGGGTTCCTGAAGGCTGGAATGAGAGATCGATCTGGCGGGCCCGGGTATGCAGACACGTGTCACAGAAAATGTCTGGGGGAACGCTGGAGAACTCCAGCGAGGATATTCGCGGCGGTCCGGGCCAACCCCGGGGAAAAAGAGTTTATTCTCCTTTCAGCATCGCGTCGATCGCCGCCGCCGCCTTCTTCGCCGACCCCATCGCCTCGATCACCGTCGCCGCGCCGGTGGCGATATCCCCGCCGGCGTAGACGTGGGAAATAGACGTCCGGCCGTTCTCGTCGACGGCGACGTTGCCTCTCCGGCCGCGCTCAAGTCCCGGGATCAGGGAGACGAGGAGCGGGTTCGGGCTCGTGCCTATCGCCTGGATCACCATATCCACGTCGAGGGTGAACTCGCTCCCCTCGATCGGCTCCGGAGACCGGCGGCCGCTTGCGTCGATGCCGCAGAGGGACATCTTCACGCACTCGATGCCGGTGACGCACTGCTCGCCGAGGATCTGCGTCGGGTTCGTGCAGGTGAAAAACTCGATCCCCTCCTCCTTCGCGTGCAGAACCTCGGCCCTTCGTGCCGGCATCTCCTCCTCGCCGCGCCGGTAGATCAGGGAGACCTTCGCGCCCAGGCGGCGAGCCACCCTTGCAGAGTCCATCGCGACGTTCCCTCCGCCGATCACCGCAACACGCGCCCCGTGCAGGACCGGGGTGTCGAACTCCGGGAACGCCTCGGCGTGCATCAGGTTCACTCTCGTCAGGAATTCGTTTGCCGAGTAGACGCCGTTTTTGTTCTCCCCGGGAATGCCCATGAACGCGGGGAGCCCCGCCCCGGTCGCGAGGAAGACCGCATCGTAGCCGAGGAGTTCCTCCGTGCCGACGCTCCTCCCCACGAGGTGGTTCTTCTTCAGCCGGACGCCGAGGGCGAGCACCTGCTCGATCTCCGCTTTGACGACCTCCTTCGGGAGCCGGAACGCAGGGATGCCATAGGTCAGGACCCCGCCGGCCTCGTGGAGCGACTCGAAGATCGTGACGGCGTGGCCGGCACGGGCGAGCTCGGCCGCAGCCGTCAGCCCCGCCGGGCCGGAGCCCACGACCGCCACCCGCTTCCCGGTCGGCTTCGCCGTCCCGGGAAGGCTCGGGTCGTTTTCCCGCTCCCAGTCGGCTACGAACCGCTCGAGCGCACCGATCCGGATCGGGGTCTCCTTGTTGCCGAGGATGCAGACGCCCTCGCACTGGGTCTCCTGCGGGCAGACCCGTCCGCAGATAGCGGGGAGCATGTTCTGCTCCTTGAGCGCCCGTGCGGCCGCGGAGAAGTTGCTCTCCGCGATCTCGCGGATAAATGCCGGGATATCGATGCAGACCGGGCAGCCCGTCACGCAGAGGGGTTTCTTGCACTGCAGGCACCGCTCCGCCTCGGCGACGGCCTCTGCGGGAGAAAGGCCGTAATCGACCTCTTTGAAGTCCTTGATCCGGACGTCGGCCGGCCGGTCACTCATGGTGGTGGCCTCCCTCGCCGCACCGGCACCGGTGCTCCGCGAACCGCTCAAGCGACTCCTTCTCCTGCGTGGTGTAGATCCGCTGCCGCTGCATCAGCTCGTTAAAGTCGACCTGGTGGGCGTCGAACTCGGGGCCGTCGACGCAGGCGAACTTCGTCTCCCCGCCGACGGTCACCCGACAGGAGCCGCACATCCCCGTCCCGTCGACCATGATCGGGTTGAGGCTGACGTAGGTCTTCACGCCGTAGGGCACCGTCGCGCCGGAGGTGACCTTCATCATGATGGCGGGGCCGATGATCCAGACCCGGTCGATCTTCCGCTCCTCGAGCAGTTTCTTCAGGACGTCGGCTGCAAACCCGTGGACGCCCTTGCTCCCGTCGTCGGTCGTGATGTAGAGCTCGTCGCAGATCTCCCGCATCTCGTCCTCCAGGATGAGGAGATCGGCATTTCGCGCACCGATGATCCCGATGACGTGGTTGCCGGCACCTTTCAGCTCCTTTGCGATGAGGGGCGTGCTCGCGATCCCCACCCCGCCGCCGATGACGCAGCAGGTGCCGTAGTTCTCGATCTCGCTCGGTTTGCCGAGCGGTCCCACCACGTCGCTGATGCTGTCGCCCGCACCGAGCGTCGCAAGCTCCTCGGTCGTCTTGCCGACGGCCATAAAGATCACCCGGACGGCGTCTCCCTCGACCGCGGAGATGGTGAGCGGTATCCGCTCGCCCGCTTCGTGCAGGCGCAGGATGATAAACTGGCCCGCCCGTGTGTGCTGCGCCACCTGCGGCGCACGTATCCAATATTCATAAACCCGGTCGGCGAGTCTGGTCGCCAATTCTATCGTATACAACCGATTCACTCCTGATGATGTTGGTCTTCTCAACGTCGAAATGCATCTAACGCTTCGTACATATTGTGGCTTCAGCCTCTTTACTGCAGCTCCTCTACCTTGAACCGTACTCCATGACCGACCGGAGCGAGCATGGATACGGAGTAAAAAACACGAACGGTTATCCGTTGATCCGTCACAGGGATAGGTATGCAGAGCCAGGTACTCTGGGGGATTGCCCTGACCGCCATCGGTGCGGCGATCACGATCATAGCGGTCCTGGCACTCCCGTTCCTCCTCATCTACAGTGTCCCGCTCATCGCGATCGGCCTCGCGCTGATCATCTGGCGGGGGCGTGAGGAGATCATCGAAGCAATCAGGGAGTGAATTAGTATGATACTGACGACGACTGAAGACGTGCCGGGCTACGCCGTAGGGGAGATTCTCGGCGTGGTCTCCGGCAACACCGTACGGGCGAAGAACGTAGGAAGGGATATCACTGCAGGGCTCAAGAGCCTTGTCGGCGGCGAACTCGAGGAATACACGTCCATGCTCGCCGACGCCCGGACCGAGGCCTACAACCGGATGGCCAATGCCGCGCACGATCTCGGCGCCGACGCGGTGGTGAACATCCGGTTCGCGACGTCCCAGACGATGGCAACCGCGGCGGAACTCCTCGCCTACGGGACGGCGGTGAAGCTCGTCCCGAGGAAGTAAGGGTTTTTCGGGGTTTTTGATGGCGGGGAAGACTGTCTTTCTTTTTTTGTAGGGGTTCGTGCGGTCCAAGGCATCCAGATAGCGTGCCGTGACATTTGATGGACCTGGTCTCTGTTTTGAGTGGGTCCCATTTTTGACTGCAGGGGGTTTGGTTCCCTCTGCGACTCAAGTTTTGCGGCGCTTGAACTCAGACTCCTATCTGTTGCAAAAACCCGTGAACGGATTTCCACCGAGCATCGCCATGCGGGGGAGGGGCTGACGGGGAGGGGGGCTCGCCCCCCTCCCCTG
>NZ_DAFZ01000030.1 GCF_002498065.1 Methanoculleus sp. UBA208
GGGGTGTCCCCCTCCCGGCAATAGTGTTTTGGGACAACTTCATCCATTCTTCAGCGGATCTCACGAATCTGCCAGATTCGTTCCCATCTCAAAAACCAATCGCCGGAGGTGGCTCGATCATGCAGGGGCAGGCCCCCGTCACCGGGTAACCCCTGCCTCGCGGATCGCCGCCTCCCCGGCGTCGCGGAACGCCCGCCCGACGTTCCCCGGGCCGAGGAGGACTCCTCCGAAGATCCTTGAGACCACCAGCGCGTGGCTCCCGAGGCCGTGCTTGCGGAGCAGGTCGAGGAGCACCCTCCCCGGCCGGCCGACCTCGCCGTCGTTCCTGAACTCCTCCAGGGTTCCGCACCGGAGGGCGGCGCAGTGGTGGGCGGCCTTCCGGTAGGCCTCCCGGTGGCCGGCGAGAACCCCCGCGACGTCCTGTGGCCCTTCGACCCGGTAGAGGTGCGCATAGAACCGCGACCGCCGGACCTCGATCGCGGCGGTGCCGAGGGGCTCCGCGGTCACGCCGCCACCCGCCTCCTTGCGTACTCGTCCCAGTGCGCCTCGAGAAAACCCCGGATCCCCCGGCCGGGTTTGTAGGGCGGGTATATCTTGCGGTAGGCCTCCTCGGCGTCGGCAAACCTCTCCCTCGGCAGGACGTCGGTGTAGGCCACAAGGTAGAGGAGCCCGATCGCCGCCGACCGGGAGACGCCGAAACCGCAGTGGACCAGCACCTGCCGCCCCTCCGAAAGACACCGGTCGATGAAAGCGAGAGCGGCATCGACGGCTTCCTTCGGGACGTCGGCGGGATCCTTCACATCGACCAGGTTGAGCATCAGCCGGTTCCCCCGCCGGGCGACCAGGTGCTCGGGGTGATCCGGCGGCACCGTGCCGAGCGGGGAGTAGGTGACCGCCAGGCAGTGGTAGGGGCTCCGGCAGGCGTGCACCACGCACCAGGTCTCGTGCGCCTCCACAGCAACCTCGTAGTCCTCCTGCGTCCCGATATAGAGGTTCTGGTAGATCTCGATCATGTGCCCACCTCACCGGGCCTCAAGCGCGTACGCCGCCGCCCCGAGAAGCGGCGCCTGCCCTGCAAGGCTCGAGACGGCAAGCCGGGGAAGGGCGAGGTAGCGGTCGATGAACGGTTCCATCTGCCGGATCACGATATCACCATAGTACCGGGCGAGCGGTCCGTCGAAGACGATCACCTCGGGGTTGTAGGCGACGATGACGGCCGAGATCCCCCGGGCGTTCATCTCCCCGAGCGCCTCCATGAAGGCGAGGGCGACCGGGTCCTCTGCCCGTGCCGCCGTAAAGATCGCCCGGGTGGAGGAGGGGTCGAAGGCCACGTGCCGGACGTCGGCCGCCGCCCGCCACGCCGTGAAGAACCCGGGAATGTTCTTTGCGGAGGCGTAGGCCTCCCAGTGGCCGGCAAACCCGCACCCGCAGACGAGATTGTAGCGGGTATCGACGGGGATGTGCCCGATCTCCCCGGCGTTTCCGCTCATCCCGAGGAGGAGGCAGCCGTTCACCACCGCACCCCCGCCGATGCCGGTCGAGAGGGTGATGTAGACGACGTTGTCGGAGCCGCGGGCGGCGCCCGCCCACCGTTCGCCGAGGACCCCGGCCCGGGCGTCGTTGATCAGGGCGACCGGCAGCCCGAACCGCTCCCGGAGCGGCTCGACGATCTCCACGACCGGGAACGCGATGTTCGGGGAGCCGACGACCCAGCCGCGGCCGAGGTCGAGGGGGCCGGCCGATGCGACGCCGATGGCCGCAGCCTCTCTCCCTTCCGGCGACGCGAGGAGAGCCTCTATCCGGGCGGCGATCGCGGCGGTGATCACCTCCCCGGAAGGGCCCGCAGTCGGCGTCGGGACGGCGTCGTGGGCGAGCAGGGTCGCGTCGGAGTCTACCAGGGCGGCGCGGAGGTTGGTTCCGCCGAGGTCAACGGCAATCACGGTCGTCATATGGGTCGCTCCTCTGGTGGCAGGTGCTTCTCTTCTCGGATTACGCGAACCACCGGGATAAACCTTGCTTCCGGCCGGGACGGCGGATCCGGGAGAGTGCCCACGGCTACGGAAGTAAGGTATATCTACTTCCCGCACCAGATTTAGGTATACCTAAAAAGGATCGCCATGGAAAAGACGTTGCTTGATCTGGAACCGGGCACGCAGGGGACCATCGCCCGATTTATCGGAAACCCGGGCTTTGTCCGGAAACTCAGGACCATCGGAATCAGGGAAGGCAAGACCCTCACCGTCGTCACCCGCCACCCCCTCGGCGGCCCGATGGTGATCGAAGTGGACGGCCGGGAAGTGACGCTCGGCCGCGGGATGGCCGGAAGGGTCGTCGTGGACGTGGCCGCATGAAGACCGTCGTCCTGATGGGCAACCCGAACGTCGGGAAGAGCGGGATCTTCTCGCGGCTGACCGGCACCCGGGTAATCACCTCGAACTACGCCGGGACCACCGTCGACGTCTCCCGCGGGAAGATGCATCTTCCGGACGGCCCTGCCGCGGTGATAGACGCGCCCGGCACCTACTCCCTCACCCCCACGAACCCCGCCGAAGAGGTCGCCGCGGAGATCCTCGGAGAGGCCGACGTCGTCGTCAATGTTGTCGATTCAACCAACCTGGAGAGGAACCTCTACCTGACCCTCGAGACCCTGGAGCGCGGGGTCCCGGCGGCCGTCGCGCTCAACCTCTGGGACGAGGCCGGGCACCAGGGGATCGCGATCGACGTCGCCGGGCTCGAGCGGCTCCTCGGGGTGCCGGTCGTCCCGACCGTGGGCCTTTCCGGGCAGGGAATCCGGGAACTCGTGGGACGGCTCGGCGGGGCACGCCCCTCGGCGACGATCCGACCCATGAGCGAGGAGGAGCGGTGGGCGACGGTCGGCCGGATCACCGGGGAGGTGCAGACGATCGCCCACCGGCACCACACCCTCGCCGACCGACTCAGCGAGGCGAGCATCCGGCCGATCAGCGGCCTCTTCATAGCCCTCGCGGTCATCGCCGCCGCGTTCCTGGCGGTCAGGTGGATCGGCGAAGGGCTCATAGCGTACGTCTTCGAGCCGCTCTTCGACCTCTACACCCCGATCGCCATGAGGGCGAGCGACCTCCTCGGCCCCGGGATCCTGCACGAGATCCTGATCGGACACCTCATCGACGGCGAGATCGATTACGTCCAGTCGATGGGGCTCCTCACCACCGGGCTCTTCGTTCCGTTCGCCATGATCCTCCCCTACATCGTGGCGTTCTACCTCGTCCTCTCGATCCTCGAGGATACCGGTTACCTCCCCAGGCTCGCGACGCTGGCCGACACCTTCTTCCACAGGCTCGGGATGCACGGCTACGGCATCATCCCGGTCTTCCTCGGGTTCGGGTGCAACGTGCCGGGGGCGCTCGCCACCCGGGTGCTGGAGACGAAGAAGCAGCGGTTCATCGCCGCCACCCTCATGTCGCTTGCGATCCCGTGCATGGCGCAGATCGCGATGATCTTCGGGGTTCTCGGGCCGTTCGGCCTGCATTATGTGGTGATGGTCTTTGCGACCCTCGCCGTCGTCTACGTCGCCGCGGGCCTGATCCTGAACCGGGTGGTGCCGGGCGAGTGCCCGGAGATATTCCTGGAGATCCCCCCCTACCGGGCGCCGGATCTCCGGGCGACCGTTATGAAGACCTGGATGCGGGTTCGGGGCTTCATCGGGGAGGCGATCCCTTACCTCTTCCTCGGTATCCTGCTCGTCAACCTGCTCTACTCGGTCGGGTTCCTTGACCTGCTCGCGGCCGTCTTCGCCCCGGTGATGGAGGCCTGGCTCGGGCTTCCCGCCGGAGCGGCCGTCGCCCTCCTCGTAGGGTTCCTCCGAAAGGATCTCGCGGTGGGGATGCTGGTGCCGCTCGGGATGAGCCCGGAGCAGCTTGTGATCGCGGTGACGATGCTCACGATCTACTTCCCGTGCGTGGCGACGTTCGTGGTGCTCCTCCGGGAGCTCGGGGCGCGTGGGATGCTCGCCGCCGCAGGCGTGATGGTGACGGCGGCGCTCCTCGTCGGGGGTGCGCTGCGGATGGTGCTGATCGGGTTTTAAGGAGGAAGGAGAGATGCGGAAGAAGACTACGGAGGATTACATCGAGATCATCTGCCTGCTCGAGAAACAGGAAGGGCGGGCGCAGACCGGCAGGATCGCGGAAGCGATCGACGTGAAACCGCCGTCGGTCACGGAGATGCTCCGGAAACTGGAGCAGGAAGGCCTTATCGTCTACGAGTCCTACGCGGGCGCGACGCTGACCCCGGCGGGCGAGGAGATGGCCCGCGATCTCCAGAGAAGGCACAGGACGTTTGCGGACCTGCTGGAACTCCTGGGGGTCGAGGGAGAGATCGCGGAGACGGACGCCTGCCAGTTCGAGCACCACGTGAGCCCGGAGACGCTGGAGCGCCTCAGGCTCTTCCTGGAGTTCCTGAGCGAGAGCCCGGACGGCCGGCGGTGCCTCGAAGCGTTCGGAGAGTTCCGCAAGCAGCGGGAGTGAGGGGGTTCGGGGTCAGATGTCCTCCCCCACCGCCATGCAGGGGTACTTCTCCCGCGGGTACCTGCCCTCTATGGACTCGCGGACGAACTGCTCCCTCGATGCGGCTGCGAGGAGACCGTTGTAGACTTCTCTCGGAACGCCGGCGTAGCGGTAGGCGTCTCCGGTCGAGCAGACGACGAGAAGCGCCTTCGTTGTGGGATCGTAGCCGACGGAGCTGACGCCGGCGCGTCCGGCTGATTGTTGAGACATACGGGTGGGTTGTGATCGGCGGTGATGATAGCGGTTGCGGCGGGCACCGCCGGAGGTCCCCTCACCGGACCTTCTCGTAGGGGTAGCGCAGCCGGATGAACTCCCCGAAGTAGCGGCCTTTCGACCGGGCCGCGAGCATTCCCTCATAGACCTCGGGCGGCACGCCGACGTAGTGGTAGACCCCGCCGCTGTGGAACTCGACCTCCAGGATCTCGTCTTCCGGGTCGTAACCGACCGATTTGATGTTGGTGGATTCGACGGTCTGGCGCTGCATGGGCGCAAGTAGAGGGGTTGTGGGGATAAGGGTTGTGGGAAGGGAGGCAGTCGACCGGGACTACGGCGCGACGGGGATGAACCCGGTATCCGGGGCCCGGTCGTAGACCGTCCTGTTGAACTTGTCCGGATTGATGTGAACCTCGCCCCTTCCGGTTCGCTCCTCGGCCTCCCACACCCTGCCGCGCAGTTCGGTAAGCGGGATACTGGCACGGCTCGGGACGAGGGCGGTCTCGACGTAGAGGTCCAGTTTCCCATCGTCGTTGAGGAGTTCCAGGGGGACGCTTGCATGGATGCTGTTCCCCCGCATGGTGACGAGGTGCCGGACACCGCTCGCCCCGAAGACGCCGCCGGTATCCCCCACCAGCAGGGCATCGAGCTTCCCGTTGTAGAGGGAGTAGACAAAGGCCGACTCGAAAAGGCCGTCTCCTGCCTGATCGGTATCAAAGAAGACCGTGGTTATGGCCCCGTCGTCCGGCTCCAGGCTGGCATAGGTGACGTTCACGAGGAGGATACTCCCCGCATACCCGGTCTCGACCGAGACAATGTCGTCCCCGTCGTAACCGAACCCGGCCGAATCACCCGCCCGGTCGGAGGAGAGGACCGGCTGGCCGGTGTATGCCAGGGGAGGGAGAATCCTGCCGGTCGCGGAATCGATCGCCCCGGCCCCCGTATCCGGGACCTGATCCAGTTCTCCGGCGGAGGACAACTCATCGAGCGGGAAGGAGTCGAGGACGATGCTTGCCCTCCCGTCGCCGGACCCGAGCAGCGTGAGCGGGATCCGGAAGAAGGTCTGGTTGCCGGCAACCAGAAACACGGCGTCGTTGTACGGAACCCCGAGAGGGACGGCCGCAGTCTCCGCGTAGCCTTCTTCCGCGAGCCCGGGGCCGGCCTTCTCCAGGCTCGCGCCGGTCCCGAGCAGGGATCCGATCGTGTAGTCCAGACGGTAGTCGATCCCGAACGACGGCGGCGCCTCTTCGGCGTTCATGAACCCGGTAGCCAGGTTCTGGTCCGCGTCGATAAGGATCCAGCCTTTCAGGTCGCCTCCCGGATAACTCCCCCCGTCCTCGACGGGGGTTGCGTAGGTCACCAGGAGGTCGAGCACGCCGTCGTGGACGTCCATATCAAGGCCCGTGACGTCCCCGGACGGCGCGTCGCCTGCCCGGTCCTGAAACCCGGCGCTCATCCGTGCGTTCCCGCCCGGAACCCGCACCTCACCGTTCCCGGCGTTCACGACCCCATAGTCCGGGACGCGGTCGAAGGCGAGGCCCCCCGCGGTTCCGGCGTAGGCGGCGGCGAAGAGGTCCGGGTCCGCACCGCCGCCCCCGGAGGCATCGAGGGGGATCGCGATCTCGATCCGGCTCCCGCTGCAGGAGAGGGTATCCTCGCTCACCGGGTCGTCGTTCAGGGTTGCGGAGACGAGCGGCTCGGCATAGACGATGGGCATGACGGAGAAGTCGTAGACGTAGTCCGCGCCGGTCCCTTCCCGGTAGCCCGTCGAAGGGTTCCGATCAGCATCGACGAAGACCGTCCCGCCGTAACTCCCCACGGGATCCCGGGCAAGATCGATCCGGACATACAGGACGCCCTCACCGGCGTCGCAGGAGAGATCGGTTATGTCGGCGTCCGGGAAGTCTCCCGCCGGATCGGCCACGCTGGCGGCGGAGGTAAAGGCCATGGCATGCACGAGCAGCAGTACGGGAAGTATGAACAGCACGTACCTCCACCTTCGGTTCGCCTGCGCCATTGTCCCCCGGTGTGCAGGGACCGGGGAGAGATAAAGGTGCCTGCCCGGAGACTATCAGCCGGTTCTCCCCGATAGGCCTTATGGAGACGGACGGCTGACGGAAACTTCGATTTGCGCTTTCAGGGGACTTCTCTTCCCGTTCTCCAGCCATCTCCGGATATCGCGTCCCGCCCTACATCCCCACGGTGAAGGCCGCAAAAGCCGCGAGCGCTGCGAGCGTGAGAAGCGCAAGCACCCCGACCGTCCAGACGACCATGAAGATGACGATCGTCGACAGGCGCACCTCCCGGAACGGGACGGTTCCCGCGTTCATCCGCCGTGCGATCGCCCAGGCGTCGTAAACCCCGAAGAGCCAGACGGCCA